>JBBQEA010000001.1:0-74008 GCA_038320245.1 Chitinophagales bacterium
CAGGATGGTAAGCAGGTGACCACATTTTCTCATACATATCGGCTACACTGCACTCTACTTCAGATGGATACCCGAGGCCAACTACTTTAAAGGCGGGGTCAATAATATGGCAACCCATATCGCCTAACGCACCTGTACCAAAATCCCAGTAACCACGCCAGCTAAAAGGAACAAAGCCAGTATGGTATTCATGAAATTGAGTAGGCCCTAACCATAAATTCCAATCAAGTTCCGGGGGTATTTCATCTTTAGTTGTTGGATAGCCACCGCCTTGTGGCCAAACAGGTCTGTTGGTCCAGCAACGCACTGTGTGGGCATCTCCTATCAAACCTGCATTATACCAATCCTGCATCATTCTAACCCCATCGCCTGATGAGCCCTGATTACCCATTTGAGTAACTACTTTATATTTTCTGGCTGCTTCTGTTAAAACCCTGGCTTCGTAAATATCATGCGTCATTGGTTTTTGAACATACACGTGCTTGCCCATTTGCATAGCCATCAGCGCAGGAACAGCGTGTCCGTGATCTGGAACAGAAACAGACACAGCATCAAGGTTCTTTTTCTCCTTATCCAGCATCTCCCTGAAGTCTTTATAGTAAGTGGCTTTAGGAAAACTTTCCCGTGTTTTAGCCGATGAACGGTCATCAACATCGCATAATGCAACAATATTTGCATTACCGGATTTAAAGAAATTGGCAATATCGCTTTGGCCTTTGCCTCCTGCTCCTATGGCTCCGATATTCAATTTATCGCTGGGAGCAACATAGCCCCTGCCCAAAACATGTCGGGGCACAATGGTAAAAGCAGCAGCGGCTAAAGAGGTAGTACGGATGAAATTTCTCCTGGAAGAATTTTTCGGTTTGTCATTATTCATACAGCAATTGTTTAAATTAAATAATCATTAAAGTTTGTGTAATATTTATTAGAAATTGATTTTTATTTTATAGCGTTTCATGGCATCGTTCCTGGCGTCGCATTTGTTTTATCTTTAGAATAAGACCTGTACCCCTTATTTGCCTTATAATCTTGTTTATGATATAATCAATATAAAGTTAAGTATTTGTATTTATACACCCATCACAGACGGTTTGCATTTCCATGATTTCTTCTACATGATTATCCCTTAAAAAGCCTTTCCGCTCACAGCATAAAGTATTGTACATCTTGTTTTCGGCTTTGGTTTTAAATAGATGACAACAATTAGAGAGGTTATACTGGATGGCGACTATGGAAATTCGTAAAGTTCCCGCTTACGTAGTCCGCCCCCCTGGTTTCATTAGGGTGTATTTGCTTTGATAGTTGACAATATGCAAGTAACTTAAGTCTCAACATTTTTGCTTTATGTATCTAATATTATAAACCCTCCAATCTAATGTGTAATATTGCTTTACATTGGCAAGTCTTCAAACAAACAAAATCACACATGAAAAAATATTTTATTCTGGCAACAATGCTCACAATAGTAGGATTAACTCATGCTCAAAAAAAAACGGCTTACCTTATCACCGGTATATTCAATGTCAAAGGTAGTGGCGGGTATGACTACTTGACTGTTGATTCCGCATCTGAAAAATTATATGTTTCTCATGGATCACAGGTGAATATTTTAAACAAAAATACCGGCGACTCCCTGGGTGTTATTAAAACCGAAAAGGATGTACATGGTATTGCTCTCGTGCATGCTTTAGGCAAAGGCTATATTAGTAATGGAACCTTGAATAAAGTATTGGTATTTGATCTTGCGACAAATAAAATAATTAAATACTTACCAACTGGAAAATTTGCTGATGCAATTTTCTATGATGATTTTTCAAACAAAGTGATAACATGTAATGGCATGAGTAAAAATATGACGGTGATAGATCCTGCCAATGATACGGTCGTTGCCACCATCCAACTGACTGGCTGGCCAGAAACTGCTGTAAGTGATGGCAAAGGAAACATCTACGTGAATAATGCTGAAAAAGCTGAGATAGATGTCATAGATGCCAGTACTTTTAAAATTATACATCAGTGGCCAAATAAACCCGGTAGTGGTGCTTCAGGCCTTGCAATAGACAGAGAAAACATGCGTTTGTTTGCAACTTGCGAGAATAAACGTTTGATAGTGATGGATGCTACCAATGGAAAGGTGGTAGCAAGTTTCTCTACTGGCGAAGGAGCTGATGGGGTCGGATTTGATAACGCCTTAAAGACTACTTACTCTTCAAACGGAGTGGGAACGTTAACGGTTATTAAAGAGCTTTCTGCCAATAAATTTATTTTAATTGGAAATGTAGTAACCAAACCTGGAGCAAGAACAATTGCTGTTGACCAAAAGACACACAAAGTTTATCTGCCATCCGGTTTATTTAAACCCGCTTCTAAAGAAACCTTCCGCCCGGAAATCATACCGGGAACGTTTAAAATATTGACAGTAGAAATGAAGTAATTATTTCCACTTCCCAGGACGATTTGATATACGCTCAAATCAGGTCGCTTATTCACCTTGGTGAAATAACGAAATGAATGGCGATATACCGACATGCATTTTTGCTTTTAAATTGGTGTGGCGAAGGGAGAACACTACTTGTAAATTTACCGGGCTAAGTTTCTGAAACTTACCTTTCCATAAATGTTGACATTGTATTTATTTTATCTTTCGGGATTATATCTGGCGATGAAACCTAAATTGCATACAAGACAAAAAATGTTGACATGAAAAAAAAATTTATAAATCTATTTCAGCTAGTGTTATGTCTTAGTTGTTGTATCAATTCCTACGCCCAATCACAAGATCACAAAAACAACGAACAGGGGCTACGCGATTTTCAAGCTGCAGCAAGCTCTACCGTGCTGTTAAATAATGAAACTGCAATAATTCCACTAAAAGACCTTCAGCAGAAAATAGCCTCTGTAAATATCAATACTGGGGACGCAGTTGCATTCGACAGCCTTTTAAATAAATACACCAACGTGACAAGTTTTGCCGCATCCCAATACGACTCAGATTCTTCCCTTTATGGCTTAAGTGATGACTTGAAATTTTATAATACTGTAATTGTGCAGGTTAACCCGCAGGGGTTGAATGATAAGAGGACTATAAATTTTATACTGGACATACAGCGCAGCAAGCAGCTAATCCTTGTTGTATCAGGTAAATTTAAGTTTTTAAAATATGCTGATGATCTAGATGAGCCAATAATATGGACCGAAAAGGAAACAAATGTTACTAAAAGTTTTGCAGCCCAGCTGATTTTTGGCGGCGTTGGTGCCAAGGCCAAATTAAATCGTACTTACACTTCAAAATATATTAAGGGAACCGGGAACACTACTGCGCCAATTCGCCTGGCCTATACAGTGCCCGAAGCAACAGGAATTAATATTGATGACATTGCAGGACCAATAGATTCATTAGTGGCCAACGCTATCGACGCAAAGGCTATTCCCGGCGCTGTTGTTTTACTTTTAAAAGATGGCAAAGTGATTTTCAACAAGGCATTTGGTTATCATACTTATGACCGTATAGAACCCATGTTGATAACAGATATTTTCGATTTAGCTTCTGTTACAAAAGTCTCTGCCACCACTATGGCAATTATGCATCTGTATGAACAAAAAAAGATAGCGTTGGATTCTACCTTCGGTTATTATATTCCCAGTGCGAGAAACACCGATAAGAGCAATATCAAAATAAAGGATCTGTTACTGCACCAGTCAGGGCTTCAACCCGATGTGGATCTGCCGCTTTTGCCCCTTGATGTAAGTACCGACTCTTCTGCTGCTTACCCGTTAAAGGCCGGGGAGAAAGTCTTTATACGAAAAGAATATTTTAAAGCAAGTATGTGGCCGCACATGCTCAATTCAAAAATGGATACACGGGGCAAATATGTTTATTCAGATCTGAGTATGACCTATATGAAAGAAGTGGTTGAACGGCAGTCGTTGGAGAAATTAGATCAATATGTGCAGGAACATTTTTATGGGCCATTGGGCATGCAAACCGCAGGCTTTAACCCGCTAAACCGATTTGATATTAAACAGGTTGTACCGACCGAAAATGAAGAAATTTTTAGGAAGCAGTGGCTTCGCGGGTATGTTCATGATCCTACGGCGGCGCGCTATGGCGGCGTTTCAGGCAACGCAGGTTTATTCGCTTCTGCCAATGATCTTGCGATTCTTTACCAGATGATTTTAAATGGCGGAACTTATGGCGATGTCCAATGTTTTCAACCCGAAACCATCCACCTTTTTACCTCAAATCAATCTGCTGTGAGCCGCAGGGGGCTTGGGTTCGATAGAAAAGACACTGCAAGCGAATATGGATATCCGTCTAAGTTGGCTTCTCCTGAAACTTATGGCCATACAGGATTTACCGGAACTTCTTTTTGGGTAGATCCTGAGAAAAACCTGGTGTGCATATTTTTATCAAATCGTGTTTATCCGAAAGTAAATGACACTATATATACACTGCACACACAGGGCAACATAATGGATGCAGTTTACAAGGCCATTGAAAAGGGTGCGGGCAATCGCTCTGATAACAAAACAGGAAGAATGGCGAAACATCCCTAGGACTTTCAGTCATTCTTCAACCTTTAAGTTTTTAACCAATAGTGTTTGAGTTTAATCTGTGATAAAAGCCCGTATCCAAGTAGGAAGCATTGATTAACCCGAAAGTAGACAGGTTGATATTTATAACCAACCTGTGGGAAATTAACCATGATAATGCTATCGAATACGTAGCTATTTTTATCGTTCGCAGCAGGAAAAATCGCTCCCGGTAAATCAGGGACGGAAGGGTTGAATGAATATTAATTTTCTGCTTTTACAAAATTACCTTGCTCATCAAAAATGATATCCTTTTTGTTTACCTCTGCTTCGTAAGTAGTTTTACCAGCAGCATCTGTAACATGGCCGGCCTCAGTAATCTTTGCTCCCTTATAATGTTCCTTTACATAGGAGATTACTGCAGAAGGAAGCTCAGTTACCGGGATCGCTTTTACCATTTCAATAAATTCACCGGCCGGTGTAAACTGAACTGAATTGTCTTCACCTGATTTACCACCCCAATTGGCTTCATAATTTCCTTTTTCTTTTTCCCAGGTAACCTTTGATGCTTCTGGATATTTTTTTAATAAAGCTGTTTTAACTGTTGCGGGAACAACCATCTTTACTTTATTTTCTCCCTTTTCATTTTGCGCAAAAGCGCCGGTGCCTAAAGCAAATAATATTGCTGCAAGACTGAGTGTTTTTTTCATATTCTTAATTTGATTTTGAATGAATTATTTTACAAAACTAAAAACTGAAGTTGTAGCAAAACTGAAGTTTATAAGCAATGCCTCACAATGAAAGGTTAAATGGTTAAATGATTTTACTTTTTCTTTTGATCACTTAAATATAAAAACCGCAGCGAATACTGCGGTTTAAAAAATCTTTCCTTACAAATTAGTTTTCTATAATAAAGACAGCTTAATTATTTGGTTTAAAAACCAATAACTTAAAAGTTCCCGGAACAGCATTTTTCGTTCCTGGCTCAAAGTCAACTACACTGAGATAAATTTTATGTGTCTTTGTATCCAATGCCAAAGTCTTTGCCCTGTTTTGTGTGGTAAGCGTTTGTACCACTTCATATTTATCTGCAGATTGCTGTTTGATGATGGTGGTAGAAGCATCTCCGTTGGAACAAAAAATTAATTTTGTTTCGGCATCGTAGGCAACAGCATCAACACCGGCACCGATAGGAATGGTGGTAATCACTTTACCGGATTTCATATCCAACACACTCATGCCTTTATTTTCGCGACAAGCTGTAAATAACCTGAGGTTTACCGAATCCAGAGCCAGGCCTGTAGGTCCACCACAAGGAGACAAAGGATAGCTATCAATTACTTTCATAGATTTAGAATCAATCACCTTCATTGTATTTCTATCTTCAATGTTATTGTAAATTTTTCCATGACCATCTGTTACGGCAAACTCAGGGCCGCCTGTCAAGGGAATAGTCCCAATCTCTTTTAATAAATCCACATCAATAACAGATGCGTTGTCACTTCCACCGTTAAACGCAAATACAAGATTGGAAAATGGATCATAAATAATTGCATCTGGTTTTTTGCCACTCAACGGTATGGTTGCCGTTACCTTTAAAGTAGTAAGGTCAAACGCAACTACTGCATTTGCTTTTCCATCACTGATAAAACCTTTGCCTGAATTTTTTGCTACCGCTATGCCATGGTTACCCTCCATACCCGTAATAGTTCCGGTCAGTTCTTCATTATCCAGGTTAATAACATGTACTGTTGTACCATGCGAAACATATAAGCGCCGGTTTTGCTGGTCAATAAAAAGATAATCATATCCCCCATCACCCGGCAAAGCAATTTTTTTATCAGCGATGTATAAACTATTGGCCTGGGCTATTGTTTTGGAAAAGGTAGTAGCGATAGTAAAAATCGCAACAAACAAAATCAGGTATTTTTTCATATTTTTCTTTGTTGTATTATTTTATAAATCAGTAAAAATAAGCGCAGTTCAATTAATGCTGGTTCCCCTTTCCATCAGTAGTATAAGCACCCAGATCCAGGTTGTACTTGGTAAACCCGGTGCCAAAAGCTGGCGAACCATTCTGTAAGTGAAAATCATAAGTGTTTGGGAACCCATTTGGTGTAGCTACTTTGCCATCAAAATTAACAAATAGGGGATCGTAATTGCCAATTTTATTTGATATCAAATCAGAAGCCTGAGCCACTCCCACACCTGAAGCCGGGTAAAAATTCTCCCTGATATTTATTTTCTGTGTTGAGTCAACCAGATCAGTATAGGTATCCACAGTGGAATAAAAAAGATTATTGCCATACGTTGTCTTACTTAAATCGCCATCACTAAAAAGTTCAATACCGTGATAATTATTTACAATAATATTATTGTAAATATGGCCGATTGCATTTACACCTACTGATACGGCACGCCCTGGCTCTGCCGAACCCCTTCTCCAGCCGTTTGATACGATGGTATTGTTGTATACTTCAACTTCTGTTTGAGGAAAAGGAATAGTAGGGCTGGTTTCCAGCTTTATGCCAGAGCCTGCCTGACCAAAAATTACGTTGAAAGCAACTATGCCTTTTACACCGGTTTTAAGATTAAGTGCTTCCCCATCTGTACTGCCTGATGAACTGATGGTGTTTCTGACAATTGTTATGGTAGCTCCTTTTTCTATCCGTATCAAATCGTCCTGGCCATTGGTAAACCAGGAATCTTCTATGTCTACATTGATGGCAGCTTTAATTTTGAGTGTTCCCCGGGCACTTCCGGATGCATCTGGTCCGCCGGTATTATCAACATGGGTCCATTTGATTGTGATAGCCTCGGCGGTGTCGCATTGAAAACCTCCCCAGGTACCCGGCTTATTAGTATCTGAATTAAATGAAACAGGCTGTTCCTTTGAACCTATCAATTGTAAAACCCCCTGAATATTAATTTGTGCATTATTTTTTACAATAACAATGGCGCCTGGTTGTGCGGCCAGTGTATCGCCTTTTTTTACCGTAATGTCTGCAATAATTGTATAGGTTTGACCAGTTAATAAAGTACCTTTCAAAAACCCACTGATGTCTCCTGCCGAAATAGGACCGGACGAGGGAATGGTGATTTTGGTAAAAGTAGTAACCTCATCCTTTTGGCAAGAGCTAATACTAAAAGCAATTAAAAATGTGCTAATCAGTGTTTGGATATATCTTATTTTCATGTTGATATTTTTTTATTTAAAGTGAATAACGAAAACCAAGGTTGAAGCCCAGGTTGTAAACCTCCCTTGACTGGACAAGGCTACCAATTTTAATAGTAGTAGGTGTGTTTAAAAGATTATTGACTTTTGCGGTAAACACAAAATGTTTGTCGAGCTGCTTTTCACCAGATAACGATAAGAATGATTGTGGTTGCTGATAATAATCAAATCCATAATTTGGGTATACCAGGGCCAGGGTTTTGCTTGTATACGTATAGGCTAATTGTAGAAATGCCTTTTTCTTATCATTTTTATACAGTAAAGAAAGGTTTACCACGTTGCCGGTTTGTCCCTGTAAAGGCCTGCTTTGTAGTTTTGGAACAGAGGTGGAAACATTATTGGCATCTGTTGAAGTAAATATTTTTGTTGTATTGATATTGGAATAAGTGTAAGTGTAATTTCCTGATACCCCCAACATACCAAAAAATCTACTGTAGACAATTTCCGCACCCGTTACTGTAGCTGTACCAAAGTTTTGGGGAGAGGTGCTGGCCTGACCACCAATCAAACTATTTAATGCAAATTCAATTGGGTTGGTAATCTTTTTATAAAACCCTCCTATAAAAAATTGCTCCTCATTTTTAGGAAACAGTTCATAGCGGATATCATAATTATCAGCCACTGTATGTTTTACTTCCGGGTTTCCGGTAATATCTGTACTCTGTCCAAAAGTGGGTGTAGGTACAAGTTCATATAAAGCCGGCCGGGAGATCGATTTAAAATAAGAAGCCCTTATGTTTGACTTTTCAGTGATTTTATATTTTAACTGCAGGCTGGGCAACAGATCTGTGTAAGTCTTTTTTGCGTTGCTTTTTACATCCAGTATTACCGGATGTGTGTCATATCCCTGTTCTGTGCCTTCTACCCTTACTCCACCTACAGCGTCAAGTTTACTAAGAGAAAGTTTAAACTCTCCGTATCCTGCTGTAATATTTTCATACGCAGTATAATTTGCCTTATCGCTGGTAGATGTTCCGGTTACATTGTATACTAACCAATCAGCAGCATATATATCTGTAAACACAGTTTTACCACCGGTTAAATTGTTTGGTGTGGGCTTTAGGGTGTATTCATTTTGGTTATTAAAGCGGGTACTGTGACGGTACAATCCACCTGCTTTTAATTCAATTGAATTATTTTTGCCCAGGCCGGATTTATATCCAACATTAGCCAATACACTTACGTCTTTATTACCGCTTTTTTGCCAAATCCTTGATACGTTATACAGATAATCAGGTGTACTCGTAAAATCCGGATTAATTAAATGATTAAGGGAAATATCGGCCCTGTCCGGCGCATTTTGAGTGGAGTTGGAATAAACACCAGCCCAATCAAAAAGCAAATGATTTGAAAGAACGTGTTTGCCACTAAGTTTAAGGTTCTCTGCAAATTGGTTTTGTATGTAAGAACGGTTATCGTTAAAAACAGCGCCAGTGCCAGGTCCAATCCTTCCGCCATTACCTCCCAATATGGAAGTGTCAATACTTAATCGTGATTGCGCTATCTGGGTATATAGAAAAACATTATCAAGACTAATCTTATTTTTATCATTGAACCTATAATCAAGGTGCGTTGATAACCCATTATTTAATTGTTGGGTTGAATACGTTCTGTTGGCTACATCAGAAATTACCGGCTGATAATTTTTACCCGGACGGGTGTCAAGTTGTGCAATATTAAATTCTGAATTGGAGCCGTAATATTGATTTTGATAACTTTCTGAAATTATAAAGCCTAACTTATTTTTCAAGAACCTGCGTCCGTATGTAAATCCCAGCAATGACGTTACGGGCGCATTCTTTTGTGTAAAATCAAGATTGGCGCGGGAGAAGTTGCCTTGCCCTGGTTTATAATCAGACCCAAACCTTTCACTTACACTTTTACTTTGCACAGCGCCATGACTAAAGTCATCAAACTTTCGGTTAAAAAATATAGTGCTATATCCTGCAGAGGCATTGGCTTTAAAATATTCAAATTCGGGTGCGTCTTTAAATACAAGATTTACGGTACCACCAATGGCATCGCCTTCCATTTGAGGCGTTAATGTTTTACTTACTTCTATTTTATCCAGCAAATCTGAAGGTACAATGCTTAAAGACACAAACCGCGATGCAGGATCAGGGCTGGTTACTTTGACCCCGTTGATCAACGTATTGTTGTACCTCGGCTCGAGGCCTCTAATGATAGCGAAAGCCTCATCAGAACCGCTATTGCGCTGGAGTGTTACAGCTGATACCCGTTGTAATGCATTGGCTGCATTAATATCAGGTGAGCGTTGCATTGCCTGCGCAGAAATTACATTGGTGATATTATTGGCATTTTTTTCAGAGCGACGGGAGGAGGCCTCTGATTCAACACCCGCCTTTCCATACACTTTTACATTTTGTAAGCTTTCTGTTTTTTCTTCTAATGTGATAGTTAAATTAATCACCTTGTTTTCAGTCAGTTCAATTTGTTTCTTGAACTCTTTGTAGCCGACATATTTTACCTCCACCTCGTAATTTCCGGACGGGATTCTGGAAATCGAATACTGACCAAATGCATCTGTAAGTGCACCTCCTTTCCGGTCATCAAAATGAACATAAGCGCCAGCGAGCGGCTCCTTTGTTTTCTCATCAATAACCACCCCTTTTAATGTGCTGTTTTGAGCAAAAGTTGCGGCGGTTGCAAAAATAAATATGAGCGCCAGGTAAATTTTATAGTTCATGTTTAATCTTTTTTGCAAACCTTTTCTTCAATACTGAAGCAATTCTGAGTTTTGCCATCCCACTAAAAATTGGTAATTATTTAGTAACTAATTGGTAACTCAATCTTAATAACTGATGAATTTTAAAAAATAATTCCCTTTTATATTGCTGAGAATAGCCTACTTCAAAATGATACACAACCCGATCTTTCTTCACCTTGCCGTTAGACCAACAGCTAATTTTAAAAATGGCGAATCACATGATGTCTCACACAAAAGAAGAGTAACACTTGACGATGCAGTGACTGGTTTTATTAGTTGCCATACGCAATACCTGCTGCACCATTGTGGAATCGTGGCAGAAATACAGGAATTATTCGTAGGAAAACCATCCAGAAAAATGGGCATTGGCAAGGCGTTGGTCAATAGCTTACTGGAAAAACTTTAAGGCGGTAGTGCTGTGTTAATTGAAGTAGCTGCTGAAACTAAAAGATTTGCAACACACGAATATTACGAAGAGATGGGCTTTGTATTTAGCCACAAAAAAATTTCAAAAAGTATAGTTGATAATATAAGGCTTGATTGAAAGGCTACAGCTACGATTATTTTATTCACTTAAAGACAAGTAAATATTACCTGCCAGTCCGTGTTGTTTATGTGCCGTTTTATTATGCTTGGCTGTATACTTTAACAAGCGCCGCTCAGAAAAGTGGTTGTCATTATCTATTCAAAAAAGGCTTGTTTTTTTGAATTTGCATTTTACGAACGCGTATTCTTATGATGCGTTGCAAACCGTTATATTCATTAGAAAGCGCGGGAAGTGCTGATACTATACCAATATAAGCGGTCATTAATTGTTGTAATCTTTCCAGGTCACCTTTTAATTGCTCCGAACTATTATCCAGTTGTAAATCCTCTCCGTTTTCTGACAATGCATCTATTAAACTCTTACATTGTGCCATAAATTTTTTATGGGCTGAAGTACTTATAAATACCAATGACTAAAATTTGGTTGCCGCCTCAAGATAAAGGACTCGTAAAATAAAATAAATGCGGGTAGATAATTATGCCAGACCATATTATCTTTTTGTAAAGAAATTATTAAGTGCAAAATTTAAAAACCTCAGGGGCCATTTGTTTGGGCAGTTTTACATAGGATGCAGAGGTTGAGTAACAATCCTCAAAAATATTTGAACGAACGTCCTTTATCTCCGCCTCACAGAGAGCTGAATAAAGGCATATGCAAAATTGATCACTAGCACCTCTCACAGGCAGCAATGAAACCGGAGATGTAAAAGTCAAATACATGATTTGTGCAGCGTGCTATACTGACATCAGCAAATAGTTGTTACCAATCCTGAAAGTCTGGATGTGTTACCAGAGTCGTTCGAAGGCTGCTGGAAATTCATGATGCGTGGAAATTGAGTTTTTCTATTTCGAACAAAAATTACTTCTAATAAATTGGCTTTTAGCATGTTTCAGCCTTTTATGCTATATTAGTAAAGCAAAAGACATATGTATCATAAACTAACTCTTTAGACCATGACTTTGGGAAAGCGACGCACAATCAATATTGCATTGATTTTAATGTTGGCAATAGCAAATTTTACAAGACTAAAAGGAAATGAGAATATTCGAACTATTCAATTTATTTCAATATTCATTATCGGGGCACTTTTCGCACTTTTAATACGAGAATTGGTGATTTTATTCAAAGGAAAAAAATAGTAATCATGAAATAAATCCTTTTGCTAAGTCATCAAATTAGCAACTATTCCCTGCAAGAGCCGGTAATGATATAGGCTGTTATAATGGATTTGCAAAAGTTCAATTATTGGAGTGTTGTAAGCTATGTGGCTGTTCGCTGCGAAAATGAAATCATGATATATATTCCATTCTTCCATCCACGCGGTCATCAAAAAATGTTGAACCGAGTGCCACCTTTTCAGGAATAATTTAAATCAAATAGCTTCAGAACAGGACCAGAGTGAGTGGGTTCACTTAACAATCCCCTCAAACAATATTTTCAATTCATAAATTATTAACATGACAATCGAAGGAACAAAAGAAACTCCTTGGAAATTAAAAACGCCACCATTATCGTCTGAGTACGAAATGTACAAAGACATTAAAGAAGGAAAAGAAGTGATCGTTTGTGTTGTTGGTAAAACAACCTTGCTGTACGACTACCGTTGTTTAAAAGATTTACAGACGATGTTAAAGGAAAACGGCGGATGGATGGACCTTGGGAGTGCAGATGAACAGAAGCCAGCAAAAGACGGAACAGTGGAAGCCTGGGGACGCTCGGAAACAAATCCGCTTGGTGGTTGGTATGGATTAAAAAAAGGTCTTCGTGGAAGGTTTGGGATGTATATTCCGCCATTGATGGAAAAACTGGGTCTTGCTGAACTGACCCACGATGCAAAAAATAACAAAATGAAAGCCCGTTAGTAATAACAAAAGACGTACAACCTGGATGCAAAAAACATCTCCACGTAGTGGCTCGTGTGGTTTATTGATGGTTAGCATGGCTTATTGAGAAAAAAAGTTAGAGCGCATTTAAGCGGCCTGCTCCGGGAATAAAAAGATTGGCGCAGATAAACAATCAAGGCTCCGACATTCCGTAAAGTTAGCTTGATGTACAATTACATCATTTACAAGTCATCATCAATTGTTCCCAAAATTAACATCTAGATATAAGCCTGGCAGTATACCCTGGACAACAAGTGTAAATGCACCTTTAACATTATAGGAATGTAGCCGCAATTAATAACCCAAATTTATCCCAGTAAGTCCGCGAGGTTTTATTTCATTCAACAGGAGCAGGCGCTTCATACTCACTTTTTTCCTTTTTAAATTCCAGTTTTCCAAACTTCCAGGTAAAATTAATGCCTATGGAACGGAAAGGAATTTGACGTAAACCATTTACAGAAAAGCCAGGGCCAAACAACATTGTTTTTTGAGTGACATACTCCTGCATAAAGTTATTGGCTGTGAGTGCCAGGCTACCTTTCTTTTTCCAGAATTGTTTGCGCATTGCAAAACTATACGTGGTAAAAGAAGGATACCTGCCCTGAGCCTCGTGCCGGGGAGAATTGAAATTACCAAAAAACTCAGCCACCAGGGTTTTTGTAAACTGGTAGTTGGCATTTAAGTTTACGCGGTAATTGAAACTGTTGTAATCATAACCCTGGTCAAGCGTGTTAATGGTATGTCGCCTGAATAAAAATACATTGCTACGCAAACCCAGTTTGCTGTTAATGTGCACATCTCCAAAAAGGTTCATGCCCAGGTTTTGTTCCATACCTATATTTTGCCTGGTACTTACTGTTACATTAGTATAAGTTGTATCGCCTACAGTGTAAGAAGGATAGTAAACCAGGTAAGGCTGTATGTCATGCTCATTTACGCGGTAAAATAAATTCACCATTACAGAGCCTGTTTTACCTAAATCGCGGGTATAGCTTAGTTCATACCGGTGCCCAATTTCCGGTTGAAGATTGGGATTGCCTGCCGTAAGATTTTTAGGGTCATTGGTATTGACAAAAGGGTTTAAAGCCTGATAATCGGGTCGCTCAATTCTTTTAGAATAACTGAGTTTGATAGTATGCAACTCGCCAATTTTTTTTGATAAAAATATAGAGGGTACAAAGGTATTATACCCAGGCACTTTTACCTGCTGCTGCGCAATGGAATAATAGGAATTGATTTCTGTGCGCTCATACCTTCCACCGATTTTTGCCTGCAACAGGTTGGCCACCGGAAAGCTTAGTTCGCTATACAAAGCATATACTTTTTGATGGTATTTTAAATCATTGCTTAATGAGGGGTTGGGCTGGTATGCCTTTAATCCCGGCTGATAGCCATCAACATTGGAAGTGCTATTGATATTATAAAAAGAAGCCTTGCTGCCGACACCTAAGATTACATCTTTTTTAATTGGTTGAGTATAATCTATTTTTATTTCTGTTTCATCTGTTTTGCCTGGGTTAGTGCTTCTTCTACCGTAAAATAATGAGTCCTGCGGCAAAAAGGATTGAGCATTGGCAGAGGTGTTTTTATTATTGCCGGAACTTGTATTAACGCCTATTTCAAACTCCTGATCTTCTTTGGCAAATGTTCTTTTGTAATTCAGCCCCGCATCTACGTTTTTAAAAGTAGATATGTAGTTGGAATTAATGAGCGATAATATGGCTGGCGGGCTCCCCACTTTATCTGAATAAAGTGCCTGGTTGGTTCGACCATTACCGGTATTGCCAAAATCATTGTAGGATATCGAACCAGAAAAGCTGTTGTATTTTTTATAGGTCCAGTCAAAGCCGGTACCAGCCTGCAGGCCATGCCTTTCAAACTGACCAATACCCTCCTGGTGAAGGGTATTGCTGCTGAGGCTGTCTTGTGTGAATCGATCGCTGCTGGAAGGTATAGTAGAAGTCAATCTTTTATTGCCACTTACAAAAGCATTTACACCAAAATTCTTATTGCGGGCATTTAAATTAAAGGAACCGTTTTCATTTCTTGTTCCCGCAGTTAAAGAAAGGTTGCCATTATAGCCTTTAGCTGTGTTTGTTTTCAGTATAATATTGATGATGCCACCGAGGCCCTGTGCATCGTATTTGGCGCCAGGATTAGTAATTACTTCAATGCTCTTAATCTGGCTGGCAGGTATTGATTGAAGCACATCAGTGATGCTGCTGCCAAAAGCAGTGGAAGGTTTTCCGTTTATTAAAAAACGAATGCCCCCGCTACCCGCCAATTCTACATTACCATCCACATCAATGGAAACCTGTGGCACTTTTTTAAGTACATCCGTTGCAACGCCTGATTGGGAACTGATATCTTTTTCTGCATTGTACACCAACTTGTCAATTTTATTTTCTACCAGCTTGTTTTGTGCCACCACGGTTACTGATTGTAAATTGGTTTTTTGTGGATCGAGGGAAATGGTTTTTACATCCACCCGTGAATTGGTTTTATTCAACTGTACATCTTTTATGACGAATGATTTATACCCTATAAATTCAAACTCAATTCTGTACACCCCATCTTTAATATCTGTTACAACGAAATGACCTTTTTTGTCGGTTACAGTTCCCGTCACAGGTTTGGTACTTTGTTTTTTAAAAAGGCTGATGGTGGCATACTCCAGCGGAAGATGAGAAGCCGAATCGATGATTGTCCCTGTGATAGTGTTATCCGCACCTGTTTGAGCTTTTGCTATTATCACCACTAATAGAAATACCGTCAATACCATTGTTCTTTTCATTTCAAAAATTGGTTTTTGCAAATCTCCCTTCAAATACTGAAGCAATTTTGAGTTATGAAAAAGAATTGTCAGGGTATATTTAACTTCAAATAATGCTATAAGCTCCCCGTTGCTACTACGGCCTTGCACGAAGAAAATACTGCGCTGTTTGATTGTGTAAACGATAACCACTTTTGTTTAGTAGTCCTCCTGCCTGGTATTATTTTGGGTATGTTTCCTGCTAAAGTCTATGGCTTACTTTTTAGTCGGCGTTTTTGGTATGGCGGGATTGGCTTCACCGCAATTGTATTGGGCGTCATCTGGCAACGATTTCACATTGGACGTCAACAACCCTAAACATCCTAAATTGTTTGAGTAGGCAATAACCCGGAAAAGCAGCAAATCTACGGAGCTGTATTATCGCTTTATATTTCAAGAATGATGAGGCAGGTGAACCGAAAAGGAATGTTGAAATGTAGTTTGGTATTTGATGAATTTGACCTGAAATAATTAATCATGTCAGCGTACCTAATTTGAAAACAATCGGAGAACGATATAAAAGACGTTCTCCGTGCCTGGCAAGATAATTTGGTTAGTTGTAATCCAGCATAAGTTTTACAACATTTTCAAATTTGTATCCATATTCCAGCCTTATTCTTTGAAGACATTCATCAATGATATATTGTTTTTGAAAGTTGTGATACCTCACACTTTTATCAGCACTAAAAGCAGCCTCTTCCGATTTTGAAAATGCATGAGCATTTATAACATGAAGCTCATCTAATTTGTTGCCGTTTATTTTCCCGGTAGGGATAAGGGTTAAACCGTATTTTGTTTTAACAGGTAAGTCACCTGCTGAAAAACTTTCAAGTGATTTTGGGAAAGTCCGATTATAGGTATCCATAATTGCAGCTAATTCAAATTCATTGATACCATCCTGAAGCAGCAGGCCAATTTTTTTATTTCCTTTGATCATAATCTTTTTAGCAACAGTTACTTTGTCTCCGAAACTAAATACTTTGCTCTGATGAGCTATTTTTGGAAGCAGATATGGGTAACCAATATTTTCAATTACCTTTCTCACTACCTCCGGGCCAAACATATCATTTACTACCATCAGGCTACCCTCTGTAGCATTGGAAACACCCGCAGTACTGTAAAGGTTCCCGGTATTGGCAACACTTATATTCTGCATCCATAAAGGCTTGCTGAATTGTGCTTTAATGCCTGCATAATCTGACGCATGTGCCGTAATTGGTTTGCCATCAAAAATTCCGGTTGCTGCAGCTGTTGCAGCACCATCGCATACAGAAAGGATCTTGGTATCGGCTATATAATGGCTCTTTATCCAATTCACAGTTACAGGATCCTGGTGAACTGAATCCGCAGCAGATAAAAAAGGAATAACAATTACGTCTGGTTTTATTCCTAAAGAATCGATTGTAGCAAAAGTAAATTGAGGAAGAATGAAAAATCCTTTTCTTACTACTATGGGGGAATTGTTCTTTGCTACGATATAAACATTTGCTTTTTCGGTGGCATTAAAAAGATAGTAGGGAGCCATCATGTCAAACATTTCTGTTCCGTCATTATTAGCGATTATCACCACTGTTTTCTTTAAAGGGTCATTGGCTGGTAGCTGATCATTAAATTTGGTAGCTCCTTCGTAAACAGGTGACTTTCCAAATTCCCGAAGTGGGCTGCAGGCATTGAATAGCAGCACGGATAGTACTGTAACAATTAAAGACAATTTTAGTACTTTATTATGCTTCATCTTAATTTGTTTGCTTTTAAAATTCTTTGTAATTGCCTGGCGGTTTTAAACCCGCATTTGGTGGCGATATATTCAATGGTGTATTCAGGATTATTGAGCATTGTTTTTGCAAATTCCAATCGTAACATAGTAAGGTATTCTAATATGGTGGTGCCTGTTTTATCTTTAAAAACCCTGCTTAAATTTCTTGGACTCATGGCAACCAATGATGCCAGATCTTCAATAGTATTTTCATCAGAAAGATTTTCAATCAGATGATCCTGTACAACATGAACGCTGGGGTTAATGTGATTTCGGTAATCGAGGTAAATGCTGTGCTGCGTATGGTTGTGACTACGCCTGTGATAGACCACCAATCCTCTTGCAACCTTATGTGTAAACAGTGCGCCTTTTAATTCTTCCAGTATAGATAGGGCCAGGTCAATTCCGGCACTGATACCAGCACTTGTGTAAACATTATTGCTCTTTTTAAATAGAATATCCGAAATTACTTTAGCAGTAGGGAATTCGGTTTGTAGCTCCTCGATCCTTCTCCAATGCGTAGTGCATTCGGTATCTCTTAATAAGCCTGCATGACCTAAAGCAAACGCACCGTTACAAATGGAGCAAACAAAAACGTTTTTATCTGCACACTCTTTTAGCCAGTTAAAAAATTGCCGCTCTGCTTTAAATGCGACGCTGCTTACATATCTGTTATCCATGCCAGGCATAAATACATAGTCCCCCTCTGCTAGTTTTGCTTCTTTATAATTTTTAATGTTGTAAAATGGAAGTCCTGAAGTACTGATAATATTATCCTGGTAAGTATAAAATTCCAGGGCCAATTCATAACCGTAAAATTTTGCTTCCGTAAATACCTGAAGCGGACCCGACAGGTCCAGCATTTCAACAGACGGGGGGATGATAAAAGCGAATCTTTTCATTAATTTATATTTAAAATGTTACTGTAAAGGTAGTTTGTAAATAAATTTTCATATAGACGATAATAGGTCATAAACGGACAATAAATACTTCTGGCTGTTTCTGTTTATTCGTTCAAACCTAAGACAGCCGTATAAATTCTGATTGTCTTTCTATCAAGCTCCAATAAACGTTCAATACACTATAGGCAGAGGTTTATTTCAAATAATCATTTGTTCTTGTCAGCTTATATTCAGGCGAAGCCTTAAAAAATAAATTCAGTAAATTCATATGCCCGGCTCCAAAGATTACTAATATCCTGTCCGTTGGCTTCGCATTAATTTTCTGAATGTTCCTGAATATCCGCAGATTTCGATTGAACCACCAGCCAGCTGTGAAATCCACACCAAAAAACGGGTTGTCAGCCATTTGATATTTAAATACCCCAATCAAATAATTTCCCAGGTCTCTTTCCTGATTTTTCTCCACATTTCTATTTCTTAAATCGGCAAGTATTCCTTTTGTTTTAAATAGATTCTTATTAAAAAAAAGCTCAGTTGTATCAGGGTGGTGATAAAAGTATTCATAAAACTTTTTGGAAACTGTTGTGTCCTTTCCATCTAAAATTGAATCAACATATTCATAATTCTTACCCCAATCATTCACACAATACAAAGTTTTTAGGCCAAACTGTTTGGCAAGTCTGAAACCAATTTGTTCCTCTTCACCTCTCCTTAATGTATATTCACCCTGCAGGTATTTATTATACAGCGAATCGTATTTGGCTTGCCAGACAGTATCCCTTTCAATAACAATAATGGTAGGTTTAAATGCTGCAACCCGCCTTACAATATCTTTAATTTCTTTTTGATATTTGGGATCCAGCACATCAATTTGATCAGATGTTGTTATTTTTTTTACATCTAAATTCGGAAAATTGAAATGAAAAGTACCCAAGGTTAAAACTGCTGTTTGTTTAGGTTGCCCAAATGCAATTGAAAAAGACAACGCTACAATTAGTGTTAATGATAATTTCATGTTTTTTTATTTTAAAGACGTTTGAAAGTAATTTATGTTACGCTATCGTTTTTAGAGCATACCAGCAATAGAGATTACATACGCTCCTAATCATACGATAAAAATGTATCTCTATTGCTATTTAATATCTATGCAGCTATAAAGACATTGACCTCCTAAATTTATCAACCAACTTCTACCTCAACACGTACCACGTTGATGATTGTCTCCTGTAGTTGTTTTTCAACAGCGATAATTTTTGGAGGAATTAATTTATAAATAACCGGTGTTATAATCCTTGACAAAACAGTTGAACTAATCAACCCTCCAATCATCACAATCGCCAGCGGTGCAATCAATGGATTGGATGATATTGCTATAGGAATTAATCCACCAATCGCAGTCAATGATGTTAGTACAATAGGTAGAAATCTTATTTCCCCCGCTTCTCTAATTGCCCTTTCTAAGGACATTCCTTTTTCCCTCAGTTGATTGGTAAAATCAACCAGTAGAATGGTATTCTTTACTTCAATACCAGCAAGGGCTATTATGCCAACAGTGGCGATAAAAGAAAGTGAGTTACCGGTTATAAACAGAGCCAGTATGGCACCCACAATTCCTAAAGGAATAACGGATAAAACGATTAGTGTACTTTTAAATGTTTTGAATTGCAATATTAATGCTGCAATAAAAAGGAATAAAGTTACCAGCAGTATCGTGTGCAGGCCGCCGAAAGAATGTTGCCTGCTTTCTATATCGCCGCCCATCTCATAACTGTATCCATTGGGCAATTTAAAATGATTCATTTGTGCAACCACATCTTTCAGCACGTTGTCATTTAGATAACCCTTTTGAACAAAAGCGTTCACCGAAACTGTCCTGGTTTTATTGGTATGATTGATACTAACTGCGGATGACTCCATATTTAAACTGGCTACCTGTGTTAAAGGCACAGCCCCACCAGTGCTGTTGTTGATGTACAAACTATGAAAGACAGCTAAATCGGGGTACATCAATCTTGGGGCAGTCAATAAAATTTTAAAATCATCCCCATTGGCATTGTTGAATTTTCCCATATCCAATCCGGTTACAGCAAGCCGAACCGTTCGGTCGATGTTCACTGTTGGTATACCCAGCATCTGCGCTTTTTCTTTGTTGATGGCCACCCGAATGTCAGTTTTTAAATGCTTCACCGGGTTGGTAACATAGATCGTTCCTTTTGTTTGTATAATCATCTCTTCTACCCTCGCTGCCAGCGACCTGAGCGTATCTAGATTTTCTCCTAACAAACGAACTTCTACCGGTGCCGTAATTGGTGGGCCCTGCTCAAAGTTTTTTACAATTATTTCGGCTCCCGGGTAAGGCGTATATTTTTTTCTGAGCATTTCAATGATCTCCAGTTTCCTGGCGGGGCTGGTGTGCTCCTGCAATTGAATAAAAACTTGTCCAAAATCTGTCCGCTCATTTTGCTGGAAAATATTGTAATAGATACGTGGATTGCCTTTACCCACATTGGCCGCAAAGTATGCTACATCGGGAATGTTTGTTAAGTCTTTTTCTATCTGCTGCGTAATGGTGTTGGTATAAGCCAGGTTAGATTGCAGCGGCGTAATGACATTGATCAGGAACTGGGGTTTTTCAGAAGCCGGAAATAAACTAAAGCCAACCACGGGAATCAGTTTCAATGAGCCAACAAAAATTGCGGCACACACGCCAATTGTAATGGCCGGTCTTTTCAAAGCCTTCTCTAATAACCGGCTATAGCTTCCACTGATTAATTTCTTTAATCCACGCATGAAAATATTGCCGTCCGGGTGGCCTGTATGTTGCTTCAATAACCTGTTTGATAAAAACGGAACAATGGTAAGGGAAACCAATAAAGAAGCTATTACAGAACATATAACGCCAACAGGCAGGCTTCTAATAAAATCACCAGAGGATTCCGGTAAAAACATCAGCGGTAAAAATGCAATAATTAATGTTGCCGTACATCCCAGAACGGCCATGCCTATTTGCCTGGTGGCTTTAAGTGTAGCATCTAGTCGCGAATGTCCTCCGAGCATCCATCTTTCTATATTTTCAACCACCACAATACTGTCATCTACCAATAAGCCCAATGAAAGCACCAACCCAACAATACTTAACTGATTCAAATTAAATCCAAACATATTCATGATTACAATTCCCATAGCTAAAGACAAAGGAATAGAAATCATGACAACAAGTGCGGCTCTTAAGCCCAATGGCAATAAAGTAAGTACCACTAAAAGAATGGCAAAAATAAAATCAATCCCTAACCCTTTCAAGCGCTTGTTAACATTATTGGCCTGGTCAAAATGAAGTACCAAATCTATATTGGCAGGCAGTCTTTTTTTATAGTTTTCAATCACAGGCAGGTAAGCTTCCTGTGTCTTGCTGATGTTCTCCCCTGCTTTTTGAGCTGCCACCACAAACACACAACGATGGTTATTTAAACGGGTAATATGTTTCTCCGGTTCAAAATCAACATACACATTGGCAATGTCTTTTAGCAGTACATTTTTTCCATCTTTGCTGTAAACAATGGTATTCTTTATCTCCTCAATATTTTTATAATTTCCACTTGTTTTAATGTTAAACGATTTGGTGCCTTCATTTACAATGCCACCGGGTATGTTAGCTATTTCACTTTCTACACTGCTGCTTACTGCCAGTATAGGAATATGAATCTGTGACATTTTATCCAGCTGCAAATCAACTCTTACAATCTGCTCCGGCAAACCCTGCACCTCAATATTTTTTAGGGATGGTATCTTTTCCAACTCTTCCTGCAGATCATCGGCAGCTTTTTTTAAATTTTCTCTTGAGGCGTTTTCGGATACCAATGCCAGCTGAATAATATTGACATCCGAAGGTCTTGTACGGGTTACTTCCAGGCGGGCAATGCCCTGCGGAAGTTTAGTACGCAATGCATTTAACTCGCCTACCAATTCCTGGTATTTATCGTCAACATTACTGTTGTATTTATATTCTACGGTTATTATAGCCAGCCCATCTTTTATGGTGCTGCTGATTTTTTTTATGTTGTCTAAACCGTATACTTTTTTTTCAATGGGGTCTACTATTAACTCTTCCATATCCTTTGGGCTGGTACCTGGATAAACCACCACAATCGGAAACGTTGGAAAGTCAATTTCCGGATCTTCGGACCTTGACATGTGGAGTATGGTGGTGATACCCAATGCCGCTACCATTAGAAACATGATTAACGTAAACTGGTAATTTTTTACGGCGTATTCAGCTATTTTCATAAAAAATAAATTTGATGGTTATTGAGTTATTTTAATTGAGGAGCCTTCTTTTAAATAAGCACTGCCAGATGTGATTAAAGCCTTCGCTCTTTCCAACCCGCTGATAATTGTTACGTCTCCTTTATCGATTCTTCCCACTTTCACCTTTACTTTCGTAGCTGTTTTGTAATCATTGGTAGCATACACAAATGCATCACCTGCATCACCGTCCAACAAAGCATCATATGGAATAGACCATGCGGCAACTTGTGCAGAAGGATAGATCACTGCTTTTCCAAATAAGCCTGTTGCAATGGATGCTGTTATATTTTCCTTCAATAAAATATTGATGGTAAACGTTCCTGTGGCTGGATCAATACCTTCTGTTTTTTTAGAAACAACTCCTTCAACTAAATGATTGGGTAATGCATCTGTTTCAACTTTAGCAATGTTGCCAGCTTTTATAACACTCCATTCAATATCACTCACCGCAACTTTTAATATCCACGCACTCTGATGTGCGCCATTCGTTTGTAATACAGGATCTCCTGGGTTAACCATCTGACCAGCATTCGCTAATTTTTTCAACACATACCCATCAGCGGTAGCTCTTATCTCAGAATAACTCTGGTTGAAACGAACCGTGTTTAATTGTTGCTGAGCAATGTCGAGTGCAGTTTTTGTATTTTGTAATTGTTCCAGGGTGGCTACGCTATCCCTGTACAAATTGCTATACCGGTTATAGTCCCGCAAGGCCTTTTCGTAATTAAATTTTACCTGCTGCACCTGCGCATTGATCTCTGTTAAATGCAACGTGGCAACCAGCTGACCTTTACGCACTGCATCACCTTCTTTTACCTGTACCTCGTTTATAATGCCCCCTGTTTTAAAAGAAAGAATGGTTTCATCTTCGGTTGTAAACTGTCCGGATGCCTGTATTGTTTGTTGTGCCAGTCGCTGATTTAGCTGCATTACTTTTACCGGAATTTCTTCATCCCTAATTATCCTCGGGCTTGATTTTGCCTCATGGCAGGCATGCATTGTAAAAGCTACGATTGCAATGCAAAAAGCTTCAATTATTTTTTTCATTTTTTTAGTTGTTTATTTTTTTAATGATCCCGTTTCCCTTTCCAGGTTGGCGGCAGTAATTAATACATTGTATTGGCTGATGTTCACCTGCAACTGTGCAGCAGTGAGCAGATTCCTGGCATCAATATCTTCTATGAACGTATTGATCCCTTCCTTAAAACCCCGCTCAATTAACCGTTGATAACTGGCGGCTGATTCAGCACTTTTAATGGAGGATTGATACGTTTGATACACAGCCGCCAGGTTATTTTTTATTGTTGCAGCTGCCAATGCTATTTGTTGTGATGCATGATCAAGATTTAATGCAGCCAGTTTTTTATCGAGCTGAGCCTGCTGAATTTTAATTAGATTTCTTTTACCTGTAAAAAGCGGAATTTCTAACTGAACGCCGGCATTATAATAACGGGATGTTGAATTCACGCGAAATTGCTGCCCCTGGGATCCCATATCAATAAACCCATTGAGTTTTGGCACCCAGTAATGCTCATTCATCCTGGTAACGGTGCCCTGTATTTTTACCACTTCGCTTAATGCTTTTAGTTCGGGACGGTTGGAAATATCGGGTGGCAAAAGAACTAAGGAAACAGCGTCATCGAACTCCGTGGATAGATTGGCGGATACTTCAATACTATCCTTCACATTCCTGTTTAATAAAAAGTTGAAATAAAGGGTTGCATTTTCAGCAGCCTTCCTGGCTTCTGTAATACGTGACTGAATATTTTCCAGTTCACTTTTTGAGCGCAATACATAAGAAGGCAATCCTTTTCCATTTTGCAGCAGACGTTCATTGGTTCGCATATTTTCATTGGCCAGTACCAGTGCATTTTCATAAATGCTTATAACTTTCAAAGCACTGAAATAAGTATAATAGGCAACTTTTATATCTCTTACCAATTCCAGTTTATAACCTTCCACCTCATATTGTTGGCATTCAATTTTTTCCTGCGCAATTTGCCTGTTGTATTTTAGGTCGGTATTAATAATTGGTACAGAAGTCCTGATTTTAGCATCATAAAAATTAGTTGGCAAAAAATCCTGGTCTATATTTTTTATGGAAGAAAATTTTTCGCTACCTGTTAGCTGGTTGAGCGTAGTGTATATTGGATTCATCAGGTCACCAACGGGAAGCGAAATACTTCTGCCACCTGCGCCTGTCTGGTAAGAAGCCTGGAAGGAAACGGTGGGCAGAAATAAGCTCTCGGCATTCTTTAATGAGTACCAGGCTTTTTTTACATCCACGTTTTTTTGTTGCAGTACCAAGTTGTCAGCCAGCCCTTTTTCAATGTATTTATCCAGCGAACTTTCTTGTGCATGCATACTGAATGAGCAAAATAGCAAGGGCAATACAATGCCTGCCAGGCGATGCCTGTTAATTTTTTTGGTCATGATAATGATTGTTATTTTAAATGAAAATGCCTGATTAAATTGTCGGGGGTATGGACAATGGATGAATTAAAAAGCATTAAAGAAATTGGTTTCCAACCGGATAAAGAATCCATTGGGTGCTGTCCTGGTCATGGTGCTGCTTACTTCCTTTATGTAGCCGAAATCGATCCTGCTTTGGCTGTTAAAAATCATTTGTACTGTGGGGGCGATATCCATATAATATTTGCCTGATCCAATATTCACCTGGTTTAAAAACTCCAGCATACAATTAATATTGGTTTGTGTATACACCTTGTATTCTTTTGGCAACATTAATTTACCAATGGAAAAAGTATAGTTAACGGCTTTGCTTTCTTTTGCACCATAAATAAATTTGTTGTTATTGCCATTATCGGTGGCTTTTAAAAATGAAGCGCCTGACGACAATGCAACTTTGCGTATCAATTTTGTAGCAACTATACCCAGCTCCGTTCCTGTATTATGGCCATTCATATTAATCTCCTGCTGGTGAATGTCGCTGTTGTTAAAACCTATCCTGCCGAACGCCGCTATGCGAAAATGTTTTTGTACGGCATCGTTACTAAAAAACCGATACTTGGTATAAATGCTTCCGCCTTCATATTTAAAATCATTGCTTCGGTTGCTAAAAAATACACTGCCGGCGATCATCCAGGTTTTAGAAATACCTGCCATGATTTCAGGGATCAGGTGATAGTTTATTTTTGAAGTATTGATTTCATCCATAATAGAATTGTCAATTCTTACACCTATACTCCGGGCGGCCCTGTTACTGGCGGGTTCCGTCATGGTAAATAATTCCTGTGCATGGCAGCTTGACGAGAGAAAGATAAAACCCATTAAGACTGCCAGCTTTACTTTAGTGTGTTTTACAATCATACTATTCTTTTGAAACGGTTAATTAAATTGTTGCATGATAAATACCAGGTGCGAAAGCAGGAGAACTAATTTGCTTGTATTCCTTTTGTGAAACAAAACCTTTGTTCAATATTTTAACCGCTTTAATACCATTCAGTAAGGGCTCTTTTAAATTTGCAAAAACAAAACTGTAGCCACCTGTCGTTACCGGCTTATTTTCTATTACCTGCACATGATTGAAATTGACAAAAGCAGTAAAGTTTGAGACAGAGAAGCCAGCATCTTCCACCTTCTTTTTTATTTTATCAAAATCAACGTGGATGTTTGTCTTGAATGATAATTCGAACGTGTAGGTTTTAATATCAGCTTCTATAGTCTCTACAAAGTCAAGCGTTTTTAAGGCTTTATTGATTGAGTTACTGCACATGCTGCAGGTTAAGCCACTTGCCTTTAAATAAACTTTTGTAACCTGTGCCTTTGTTGCCAGTGAAAAAGCGATGGCAATGAGTATGAAAGAAAGTTTCATTTTACTATTATTTTTTATTGTTACTAAATGACTGGATATTGTACATCCTGTCTTATTTTATACGTTCAAATATTTCAGTTCTGCCAAATAAAGAAATGCCTACGTATCCCCTTACTTTAAGATTGTCGCCGACAAAACTGATTTTGCAACTGTATGTTTTACCATTGCCTGGATCATACACTTCACCATTGGTGTAGTTGCCATCATCATAAGAGAAATTTGTCAGCAGGTTAAGGCCGACAAGGTCTCTTTGTCTTAACTGTTGATCAGGATTTTCAATATCCTTTTTAGCTGTTGCAGCCCAAACCGTTTTTCCAAAATAGTGGTCTCCCTTTTTATACATTTCTATTTTAGCATCTTTTTTAGGAGACCAGTAAAGGCCAACAATTTTATCCGGGCCTGTTTGTGCGAATCCATAATTTATTAGCAATAAGCAGGCAATCGAAAAGCTGCAAAGTGTTTTTACTATTTTCATTTTTTTAATTTTTACCTGGTTAGTTAATGGAGTTTTTTTACTATAGACCTTTTAAGTTGACTGTAACAGCATTTGCATTTTTAAATTCCGCAGTTGTATTTTCAGTTGTTTTTATAACTGTTTTTTCATGCAGTTGATTTTCAACCGGCGTTATCTTTTCTGCCGGCAATTTTGTTGAACCACGATTTAGTTCACTAATAATATACAAGGGGAGCATAGCGGTTAATACAAATACCTGTAAGGCGAATTCAATTTTTTTCATTTTGATTTATTTTAAGTGTTATTTTATGATGTAAAGCTACAGCGGGTTTTATCGGATTAAAGGACAGCGGGATGTCAAAAACGGACAACTTTATTTATTGTAACTCTGCTTTTAAAATTTGTTTTTTAAAGGCAAAATGATAAATCTCGGTATTGGCCATATGTACAGGATATGCATTAATAAAAACCCAACCATCTCTTCCCATAAAATTGAGTGCATCTATAATGGTATTGAATTTTTTTAATTTGCCATCATAGGTTTTAAGCCGGTCATCTTTCAAAAAAGCCTTTGCTTCACCAAAGTCTACGTCAATGGTTACTTTGTTACTAAAGAGCCGAGGAGTAGCAATTACCTGGCAATATTGCTCAATGGTAGCTGTGTCTGTTTGTGCAAATGAAGCAATGAATGACAATACAATGAAACCGGTAATAAATATTTTTTTCATGATTTATTTTTTAAAATGTTAATAGATTTTGATAAGCCACTCATTCACGAGTGGCTTATAGGTCTCACAGGCGACACCCTTAGTTGCAATCTTTGCAGGTGCAATTGCTTCCGCAGTTACAGCTGTCGCAGGTACAATTCGGGTTATCACATTTTTGATTGTCTGTCGGGGTAATTGTACCCGGGTTTGATGTTGATTTCATAACTTTTGTTTTAATTTTTTTTAATAATTTGATAGAACAAAAGTAGAACCGGGCAAGGAGGTTGTTGTTACATTAGTTTGGGGAACTGTTATAGAATTTTGGGTTAGATCTGGTCAAGTAATTTTCTTTGTAAGAATCAACTTGTTTGAAGTGGGAAATCTTAAATCCGGTAACGCTTTTAAATTGTGCGTAAAGATTTGCTACGCTGCTTATTCCTTTCAAATAAAATCGTCGACAGCGTTATTTCTTTATAAATCAATAACTCTTTTACTTTTTCAATGCGTTGCTCTATAACATAATTTTCAATAGGTACCCTTCCAACATATTTTTTCGAACCATCTTTATCTATTCTTTACTTCCTGAAATTTTCATAAAATTTATTTTCAGCTGCTCCCAACAACTCCGCATAAATCTCCGTACTGTATGGTGTATACTCCCGGGAAAATTTAATAACGATTTTAACAAACTAAAAATGAACAAAACAAATATTAGTAAATTAATGGCATGTGTTTTTGTATGTGCCGGACTGTTGCTGGCATGTAAGAAGGATGATAACCCGGCACCCCCGACACCTGACAAGGTTAAGAAACTGTTATATGATTGGAAAATTACCAGTATCACCACTCCTAAAACCGGCCAGCCGGCAACTGACAGCAGTATCCTAAAAGCATGTGTAGCAGATGATATTATAAAATTCAGCAACAACGGTTTTGACTTCCAGGACGGTACCAATAAATGTGATTCGAGCTTAGTTCCATATTGGAAGGGTTCGTGGGTATACGATCTTAACAAAGATTCTATACAATTGCATGCAACCACTCCTGCAAAATATTTGTCTTGGAAAGTCACTACGTTAAATGACAGTATTATGAAGGTTACTTATACGGACAGTTTAAATCCGGAAAAGAAAATAGTAAAAACAATTTCGTTTAAACATTAGTTGGTGAGCGCTGCTACTTTGGTAAAAGTTGCAGCGCTTTTATTATAATAAATCAGGATAGTTGAACCCGGAAGCGCTAGATGTTTTAATCGAAGGATGTTGTAATAATGAACGTTCGTCCCAGGAAAATCTGTATAAATTTTTCTATGATGATATGTATCGTACCTGCCTGCGTTATACCGATGACCCACACATTGCCCTGACTATATTGAATGATGCTTTTTTAAAAATGTTTCAAAAAATAAGTCAGTTTAAAAATACCCTCGGCCCTTTCAGGCCGTGGTTGAAAACAATCGTTATCAACACGGCAATCGACCATACCCGGTCTTTAAAAAAAGAAGCCCGCATTATTCATATTGACCATTTGCAGGAAGCGGGCAACGATGACTTTCAAATAAATTATGGATGGAATTATTCTGAAATGCAGGAACATTTCAGGCAGCTTCCTGCTGTAACCCGGGTTGTAATTAATTTATTTGCAATTGATGGCTTTTCGCATAAAGATATTGCTGACCAACTTAACATTTCTGAGGCAACCAGCCGCTGGCATGTATCGGAAGCAAGAAAAAGGTTGAGAAGTTCCATGCAATTAAAACCTGGCAAATTGGCAAAACATGAATAAAAATATACAACATACCAAACTCATTTCTTCAAAGGAAGGTTGGCAGCAGATGCAGTCTTTACTAAACCAGCATTTGCCATCCAAACCACAAAACCGACATTCAAAATGGATGGTAACCTACATTGCAGCCACCATTTTTATACTGATGCTATTGTGTGTTTCTTTACAGTTGGATACCATCTCTTTACGAATTCCTTTAGTCAATAATATTCATCTACCACAATTGCCAGCAAGTCAACAGGCAGCTGTCAAAAAAGGAGCGAAACAAATTAGTCCCTTCCCTATTTTACCGGTTAGTAAAAACAGTTACGCTGCTGCCAGGACTAAAAATATTTTTTCTTTAGAAGAAAAAGAAAACAAGTTAATAGCAGCAAATGAAACTGGATTTGTTACTATTGATAAACATCTCAATGGAGCTATTGAAAGGATCTCACCCCAAAAGCAAACAGCTACTGTAATTGGTGCACTCCCCGTTTGGATCCATCCTCACCAAAATGACAACATAAGCAAAGCAACAGCAAGGGCATACTGGAATTTTTATGCCGGCGCCGGGCTTAATGTCAACGTGAACAACCCGCAACAATTACAACCTTATCCCCATGCTGAGGCCCGGTACAATCTCAAACGAAATTTCTATTTTGCAATCGGATTAACTGCCTGGTCACCCGTTTCAACAATAGCAGGAGGTGTAAGCAAAACGGTATACCTGAACGATACCGTCAACAACATCCGGTTGTATAATGAAGTAACAACTTACAGGCGTCTGCAATATGCTGACATCCCATTATCGGCCGGCTTACATCTTACAAAACATTTGTCCGTTTCAGGAGGTATTCAATTGTCTGTTTTGATGAACAAGCAAACAAAAAGTATATTGGAACCATATGATTACCAGATGAACAATGTCACGGGGCTTGCATTGCCAGTTGCTGTGAATGGCAGAGCCGCATTGCAATACAATGTGCAGCCTAAAAAAACCGATTATCGTTATATTACCGGTATGCAGTACACACAGGGGACCATTACCGGCAGTTTAACTTATCAGCATGCTTTTAAACCAGCTGGCTATGGCCCCGGTTCAAAAAATAATAACCTTATTTCATTCAGTATGTTGTTTAAAATAAAATAGGTGAAGGGTTGATTGAAACATGGATTGACATACGTCAAATCCCCTTCTACGTCAATTCCAAACCTTTGTGTTACATCTTACATTCTTAGGCTCGTAAAACACCGAATCAACCTGCCATATTTCAAAATAAATTTAATGAAATTTCCCTTTGTATAATCATTAAGACAGTTGTTCCTGAACAACTCTGCCCGCCTATAACCTACTTTTTGAGATACTTTTGAGTTGCGGATAATTTTCGGTTATTAGACTGATTTTCTTTCACTAAACTTTCACAAACATAATACCGCAACATCTTTTTGCGGTTATTACTAAGAAAAAATTCTATAAAATACAAAAAAAGGAGAACAAAAAAAAGAAAGAACGATCATTCAAAAATTGCGGGACTGATATTGACAGATATGCTTTTTTTTGCAAGCTGTATAAGCGTTTTGTACATTTAAATGGCCAATAATACTCATTTAAGCAAATACAAAACTTACGGATGTAAAAACGAACCAATAGCTTATATCTTTATTAAAATTTATCTGTTACAACAATAAAAATTCCTGTTCACCTTTTTGAATCACTAAAACAGCAGTTTGTTAGCATTTAAAAGTAATTAGATCTCTCTAACACAGTGCAGATATCGATAAGATTTTCTTAGGTTACTAATTCTTTTTCCTGAACGGCTGCAACTAAAATATTCATTTTTGGGTTGAATTATAATCACCCTATTCCAGGGCGAGACAACTATACTATATCTGTCATCCGATGACTATAAAGTTTATAATTATACTACCAGAATAGTAGACGGAGTAACAAACGCAAGGCCTCCCTTTATTCGTGCATAAATTGTTACCCCTACAACCCAGAGTAATAATCATACCCCTGCTCTGCCCAATAGTCCGGCAGGCGCTCATCACTGAAAGAAATGGACCCTATCCTTTTTAAATTTTTAATGCCATATTTTACGGGTATTATAAGCCGCAAAGGCTGGCCATGTTTTAACGGTAATGGCTTGCCGTTTACTTCGTATGCCAGCAGGGTCTGGGGATGCATGGCACTGGGCATATCCAAACCTACGTAATAGGCTTTGTCAGGTGTAACCATGCCTACATATTGCAACGCTGCCTCTTGCTGCAAATTGTAATGCAGTATAAAATCGCTGAACTTTACGCCACCCCAATGCGATATCTGGTCCCAACCTTCCACACATTTAAAGTCGTACACAATTTCAGTTTTTGGCAGGGCCATAATATCCTGCATTGTTAGTTGCAACTGACTGCCATCTTTTTTATTAACGGTGAGCGACCATTTTTCTACATTGAAATTAGCATCCTCAATACCGATCAGGCTGTTCACCCTTACATGGGGATCGGCCATGGCAACCGGGTAAGTTTTTACCAAATGATCATTGCTGAAAGTTTTCCTGAGCAGTAATTCGTTTTGGTTAAGCGCCTTTCGCAACGGCTTTCTTGCACCTGAGGTAATGCCATCTGCTTCTTTGGGAGATTTGTACAGCCAGCGCCAGCCGCCAAAAGCCAATGCATTCAAACCAATAAAACTGGTAAAAGCAATAAAATTGCGGCGGTTGATTTGCTTTTGTGATACTATCTTTTCTGCCGGTTGTTTGCTAAACGGGTTTTTCATCCTCAGTAATTTTAATGTTAGCGGTTGGTTGTTCCTTTACAATTTCAAATCCTGTTATTACTGATCTGAAATTATTCCACCCGGCAATTAGTACCTGCACAATATGAATAATAAAAAACAACACATACCCGATGGTTAAAACAAAATGCTCAATTCTTGCCAGGTGGTAGCCACCGCAAAGCCAGGCTGCCCAGTAAAACTGCACCGGCTTGTAAATGGCCATGCCGGTAAATAAAGAGCCAAAACCCATTACAATAATACTGGTGTAAGCAATGCGCTGGGCGGCATTGTATTTGTTTTGTGGCGGCAGCATTTTCCTGATATGAAGGTCGTGCAATAGCACCAGCCATGCTTCTTTAAACGAGTGCCTGTTGGGAAGCAATTGCCTCCATTCGCCGGAGATGGCGGTGTATAAAACATATAAAAACCCATTGATTGCAAAGAACCACATAAACAAAAAATGAAAGGCCATGCCTTCTGCCAGCCGGAAGGGGATATTCAGTGCCTCATTAAACCAGGCAGGAAAAAATCTAAAAAAAGTGTGCCCGAAAATAGTAAACGTATACACATCATTGGCCCAGTAAATCAGCATGCCCGACCACATCATAATCAGCAGCACCGGGAAGTTTACCCAGTGTGCCCACCGGATGGCAAGCGGATGTTTTTCTTTTATTGATTTCATATCAGTGAATGTTTTTGGCTGGCGGTTGATGTTTTTATTTGGTTGACATTATTTTAAAGAAGCTGCTGCTAAACTGCTCATCCGAATTATAAATTGTCTACAAGCTAATAAATTAGTCTTGTTTTTGCTACTTTATTTCTGCCATTGCAGCACCAATAATTTTAAGGTCATTGCTTTGTTGCAGGTAAGCAACAATGGCCGTATTGTTGCCCGAAGGCATGGGGGATGTTTTAAAATTTATTAAACCTGTTGCTGTTGCCGGGATAGAAATAAACTGGCGGACTACATTTTCGTTCGTTACTGTAAGCCCACCATTTTCTCCGCGTTTGATGGACGTTGTTTCACTGAGTGATACCAATGCAAAATTTATATTGCAGCCTGCATAGTTTCCATCCAGCGAAAATTTTACCTGTGGTGGCGTATTGGCTTGCAGGGTTGCAGTGAGTGTTTTAAAGGCCGCTGTTGGCAGGGTGTGTAAAGATTTATCCAGCGCATCTTTTAAATCCTTTTCATCGGAGCCGACAAACTGCCTGCTGCCATTTACAATCATTTGCGGTGTATATACCGAATGGTCGTTTAACTGCGCTGCATAAGCCCTTTGCCGTTGGGAATACTCTTGTGTACTGAAAGGGTCCGCCCAGCCAAGGCGGTTCCAGTAATCCACATGAAAAGAAAGTGCAAAAATATTTTTGCCATCCTTTTTTGCTTCGTTGATTGTTTGCGATAAAAGCTTGTCTGCCGATGGGCAACTGGAGCAGCCTTGCGAAGTAAACAATTCAATAACAGCAACAGGCTGAAAAGAAGCATTCGATTTAAAATTGGATTGAAAGGCGGTACCTGCAATCAGCAGCGAAATTATACCCGACAACAATATTACTTTTTTCATTGTACCTGTTTTACTGTTTATAATTACCCTTGAAGGTTTTCTTAAAGTGTAGAAATTCAGGGATAGAAACGTTTGCTACATAAGAGTTGTCCGGGTTGTTGTGGATGTACTCCTGGTGATAGCTTTCCGCCGTATAAAACTTTTTAAACGGCACCACTTCTGTAACAATTTTGTTTTTGTACACTTTCAGATCGGTGAGACGTTTTATTTCGCTTTCAATGGTCTGTTTTTCTTTTTCATTTCTGTAAAAAGCCATGGACCGGTATTCAGTACCTGCATCATTTCCCTGCCTGTTCAGTGTGGTAGGGTCCTGGCTTGCAAAGAAAGCTTTTACCAGTGTTTCGTAATTTATTTTTGCGGGGTCGTAATAGACCTGTACCGTTTCTGCATGGCCGGTATTGCCTCCCGCCACTTTTTCGTAAGATGGGTTGGTATCTGTTCCGCCTGCATAACCCGAAACGGCATCCCGTACACCATCCAGGCTTTGAAAAACAATTTCAGCATGCCAGAAACAGCCTTCAGCAAAAGTGGCTACTGCTTCATTGGTCACGGGTTTTGTTGAGCCAACAGGGAAATTTTGTGCAGAGACATTGAGCCCAATGCCAAGTAAAGAAATGATTGCAATTACTAGTTTCATTGTATTTGTTTTTTATTTTGATGTAGTGGGTGGAGTACCGCCTTCGGGTACAAAAATAAGTGCGCCTGAATTCATGCAATAACGTTTGCCGGTTGGCGCAGGACCATCGTCAAATACATGGCCCAAATGCGAGCCGCTTTTGCTGTCAACAACTGCAATACGGGTAGTGCCTAAACTGTTGTCAACAACAAGCCTTACAGCATCAGGATTTATTGGGGCAAAAAAACTTGGCCAACCGGTGCCTGAATTGAATTTTGTTTCCGAACTAAAAACAGGTTGTAAAGAGGCGGCAGAATAGTAAGTGCCCTTTTTGTAAAAGTGGTCATACTTTCCGGTGGATGGTCTTTCAGTTCCTTCCTGGCGTAAAATATAATATTGCTCGCCGGTTAATTTTGCTTTCCATGCTGCATCCGTCAATTGCATTGGATAGTTGGTTTTATTTGTTGCTACCGGTGGATCTGGATATTTTTTGGAAGCTGATTGTGCATTGCTGCAACTGGCGGTAAACAGTATCATTACAGCCAATAAAACAGGAGTAATCTTTTTCATGATGATTGTTTAATAATTTAATAGCGTAAAATTATTTTTTAAGTATCACGAAACTGTCACGAAAGCATATTGATTTTAGTGATAATTGATCTTTAACAAAGATGTTAAAAAATTGCCACCCAAATTTATCCGTGGCTTTTCAACAATAAAAAAAAATACGCTAACTGTTTTGGTAAACCGGCAGCCTAAAAATAAAAGCACTCCCTGCATTTACTTCGGTTACCAATTCAAGAGATGATTGATGTAAGTCAAGTATTTTTTTGATGATGGCCAGCCCCAGCCCGGTGCTGTTTTTAAGATCGGTAAAATTATTGGCCTTGTAATAGCGGCCAAAAATCTCCTCCCGTTCATTTTCAGGAATGCCTATGCCCGTATCTTCCACCGTTATTTCAACCTCGTCCTGGTGTTTATTTGTTTTGATGATGATCTTTCCTCCTTCAGGCGTAAATTTCATTGCGTTGTCAATCAGGTTTTGCATTACCCTTTCAATCAATGAAACATCTGCGAAAACAGGCGGCAATTCTTTTGATAAAAAAGTAGTGATGGCGATATTTTTATCTTTTGCAATCAGCTGGTATTTGCTGCTGATATCATTTACCAGTTCGCTGATAAAGAAAGGTTCTTTTACAGGCTTTACCTGGTTGGCTTCCAGCTTCGATAATTCGAATAATTCAGATACCAGTTTTTCTAATTTGCCGGTACTTTCAGAAATGATGTCCAGGTACCGCTTTCGTTCATCGCCGGTAAGCGTATCATTCTTCATTTGCAATGTTTCAATATATCCCTGGATGATGGAAATAGGAGTTCTTAAATCGTGCGATACATTGGCAATCAATTCCCGTCGCAGTACTTCTACTTCTTTTAACTTTTCAATATTTTGGGTTAAGATATCAGCCATTTCATTAAAAATATCACCCACCTGTTTTACATCTCCGGCAGACTTTACTTCTACCCGGGCAGCCAGGTCGCCCTGCCTGAATTTTTGCATCACTTCAAGAATGCGGGAAAAATTCCTGGTAATAAGTCGGATGATAATGAGGCCCGCCAGCAAAGTTACCAGCAGCGTTATAATCATGCCCCGCAAACCAAGTTGCCATAAATAATTGCGGGTAAGACTTTTGGAAACGGCATCATACTCTTCACCTGCCAGCACCGCATAGATATAACCCGCCTGCGTTCCATTGTTTATGACGGGAGCTACTGAAAATATCTTTTCAAGTTCCACATGATGAGGATCACTGCCGGTTACATATTCATTTCCCTTTGTGCCGATAAATTTTTTAACGGGCACCAGGTCTATTTTATCGAGCACTACTTTTTTCTGCGGCGCATAATAAGAAAGGATTTTTCCATTGTTATCTAACAGGTACACTTCAAGGCTGGGGCTGATGGACATTACATGATCAAACATTGCTTCCATTGCTTTTTCATTTACTTTTCCATCGGTAAAAGGGGTGGAGTGGGCAGCGATATCCGCGGCAGTATTTTTATTGAGCCGCTGGTTTATTTCTTCAAAATAGAGGCCCGAATAATGCACGGTTATGAATACAAAAGACAGACCTATAAATACCAGCAGTATAAAAAAAATGGCAGAGATGCGCCAGAATAAACTATTGAACCTGTTTTTTATCATGTGTTTTTATTTCATCGGTAAAGCGGTAGCCAATACCCCAGGTGGTAAGTATATATGTTGGTTTGTTGATGTCAGGTTCTATTTTTGCCCGCAGGCGGTTGATGTGGGAATTTACGGTATGCTCATACCCTGTAAACTCATATCCCCACACAAGTGTCAGCAGGTTATCCCTTGAATAACTTTTACCAGGGTTGCTGATGAACAAGTAAAGCAGGTCGAATTCTTTTGGAGTAAGCTCAATTTTATTATTGCCCAGCAATACTTTTCTTTTTTGTGGGTCCACTGTCAGCTCATAAAAACAAATGATCTTGTCCTGCACATCTCCGGTATTTTTACTGATTTCTGTTCTGCGGAGGATGGCTTTTACCCGGGCCATCAACTCCCGTATGCTGAATGGTTTGGTAATATAATCGTCTGCACCGGTTTCAAGGCCAATCACTTTATCAATCTCTTCTGTTCTTGCGGTGAGCATGATAATGGGCGTGGAAATTTTTTCTGCTCTCAGTATGCGGCATATTTCAACACCATCAATATCCGGCAGGGTTATGTCCAAAAGTATGAGGTCGAATGCAGTTGTTAAAGCATGCCTTATACCAGCCTCGCCGGTGCTGGCGGCGGTTGTGGCGCAGTGAATATCTTTCAAATGAATCTCAACCAGTTCAAGAATGTTGGGATCGTCTTCAATCATCAAAATATTTTTCATCCTGCCAATTGAATTTAGTTAAACCGTTGTATCAGCCTTTTATAAGTAATAAATGTACTGTATTAAAGAGAAATGCGAATGACTATATTTTAATAAAAGGAGCAACGTTTGTTTAACGGCTCCTTTTATTAAATAAATCCAGTGTAAGGATTTTCTTTACTTACATTTTACCATCACCTTTTGCTTTTTTGTGTTTCTTTTTCTTGTCAGCCATCATCTTTTTGTCATCCATCATTTTCTTATCCTCCGCCATCTTTTTATCCTCCGCCATCTTTTTATCCTCAATCATTTTTTTATCTTCCATCATCTTTTTTTCTTCCGCCATTTTTTTGTCGTCCATCTTCTTTTCCATTTTTTTATCCTCCATTTTAGAAGGTGCAGTTTGTGCAAAAACACCTGCTGTAAAAACCATTGCGATTGCTGTAATAATAACTCTTTTCATTTTTTATTTTTTAAGTTTTTGAATAGATCAAAGGAAAAGAGAAAGTATTGCGAAAGTATCACGGAAGGATAACGTTTTGTTTTTATTTCAATAGAAGGCATCGCGTTACCGGATGTGGCAAAAGTTACTTTAATGGACTTTGACTGGTTTGGCAGAACAAAGTGGAATTGTCGGACGAACGCAGTTCTAAAACACATTCAGAGATTACAAAAAGTCATCAGGATTGCTATCAACAAAGGGTGGCTGAACAAAAACCCATTTAACACCTTTCAGAAAGGACGCACAGAACATTTTTAACAGCAGACGAGTTAATGAAAATAGAAGCCAAAGATTTTTCACTACAGCGGTTACAAATTGTAAAAGACATCTTTATTTTTTCATGTTAAACAGGGCTTGCATTCGTAGACATTGAACGTTTAACCGATGACAACATTCGAAATGGAAGACTCTTCATTGTCTGCCAGGGTTCTATTGGGAAAAATGTTGTTCTTCGACCCGATATTATCTGGCAATCTGCAACGTTCCTGTGCATCCTGTCATAATCCTGAAAAAGGATTTAGCGATGGCCTTGCCAAAAGTGTTTCTTTTGACGACCCCAACAAACCACTTCCAAGAAATGCGCCGGGACTTATTAACGCCTGCATGCAAACCACTTTTTTTCATGATTCCCGTGAGCGTACTTTAGTAGCACAAATTAACTCGGTAATAAAAAATCCGGCAGAATTTAATGGCAATTGTACAAACATTATTTCCCTGCTTAACCAAAGCACCACCTATCAAAAAATGTTTGCCAATGCATTTGCTAGAGACAATCCGATAACACCTGCACATATTTCCCAATCTATAGCAGATTATGAACGCACGCTGGCAGGTTTCAATTCCAACTTTGATCAATACATTGCAGGTGACAATAAAAAACTGACAGCTTCGCAGATCAATGGATTCAATTTATTTATGGGTAAGGCAAGATGCGGCGGTTGTCATTTTGCACCTTTGTATGGTGGCTTGTTACCGCCGTTATACATACTTCTGAATTTGAAGTAATAGGCACGCTTGAAAATAATAATTTTAAAAAGCCTGTACTGGATAGAGATAAAGTTATAGGCGCATTGACCGACAAAGAACATCAGATGGTTGGCGTTAAAGTACCCGGCCTGCGCAATGCTTCGCTCATGGCACCTTATATGCACAACGGAAGTTTAAAAACACTGGAAGAGGGTTTGTTGTTTTACAATAAAGCAGGGGCTGCCGGTTTAGGTATACCGATAAGCAATCAAACACTGCCCTCCACTTCGCTTGATTTAAATAAGCAAGAAATGAACGACATCATTCATTTCATCCAATCTTTAACAGATACCTCAGGTAAGATGCCTGCCCATCATTCCCGCGCCTCGTTTGTGGCAGATTGGATGATTTCCCTTTGCTCCAGGTTTCTCTTAATTAATTTTGATTCTCCGAGGCGATATGCCATGGACCACATCCAATGGAAATAATAAAGACGCCGCAGTTATTATTAACAACTGCGGCAGTTCAGGCAAATCTAAAAATAAGTCTAATTCATCTGTGACATCATCGCCTGGCTTTCCTCGTAGGTGGGGCCATAAAGTCCAGGAATGATATTGCCTGTAGCCCTTAAATGCGCCACCAACTCTCCACGGTGGTGGTAAAGATGATTGAATAAAAAACTCCTGACCACCATCACTTTAGGCATAGGCGGCATAATGTCTTGTCCCCCCATTTGCATGTGCCAAACATTCATAAAGGTACCTTCATCCGCATTTTCCAGTACCATTCTTGCAGCAGCTACATTTTGTTCAAACTTGTCCACAATATTCGATGCTTTGCTGATGTCTCCCTTGTCATAATGGTAGGAGCCCATATCAAAAACATCCTGGTTAAAAGTACCATCAAACCAGTTGTAAACTTCTGCAATGTGCGATGCTAACTGGCCTACAGACCACAAATGCGGTTGAGGTTTATAATCCAATGCTGCATCAGGAATGGCTTGCAATAATTTACGGGTGTTTTCAGCTTCATGCTCAAATTCACCCAACAAAGCTTGTTTTATCATGATTGTATGTTTTAGGTATTAAATGTACAAAATTGCCCATCGCCTTTTTATTATTTCTATATTAATAATTGTATTGCTATCCCCCGTTCAGTTGGTAGATTTAGGTTTTGGTCAATTATTATTTTCAAGGTTTGTTCCAACCCTTGTCAAACAAATCTATCAATCAAAAAGAAATTATTTGTACAACCAAATGATGTATTATTCACCTGAAGATTAACTCTAAAAAAAAGCCGCCCCAAGTTAATGGAGGCTGCTGATGGTTGTTTGATTGAAAAGTGCAATAATGGTTCCCGCTATTATTACTTTTTAACCAGTTTTAAAATTTGTTTTTGTGTACCCTGTATTACTTGTGCAAAGTAAACCCCTGCACTTAATTTACTACCGATCTGCGCTGTGCCGTTGGCCGTTACATTTACTTTTCCTTCCACTACCCTGCCCTGTGCGTCTGTAACAATCTCAACAAACGCTTATACTATTCTTTCATTACTGGCAAGTCGAGGTAAGTTGAATATTGATTGTTGCAGTAAATAGTATGCGTAGCTTTTACAAAATCGATTGCGTTGGCTTCAAATATATTTGGCACATACTTCTGTGGGTTCAGATCAATAATCGGGAACCAGCTGCTTTGTATTTGAATCATCAACCGATGCCCTTTTAAAAAGGTATGATTGATTTGGTGAAGGTCAATCACCAAGTCTGATGGCTTATTTGAAATCAGGGGCTCAGGTCTTTCAAAACTCTTTCTAAAACGTCCCCTAAAAATTTCCATTGTAACCGGTAATTCGTAGTTGCTCATTAAAATATTTTTACTGTCAAAATTGGGATATACATCAATCAGCTTAACCACAAGATCCAGGTCACCAGCTGTTGTACTTGCCACAATATGTGCAGTCACGTTTCCTGTAACTGTAAAATTTTCCTTTAAGCTATCCGTCCTAAAGCTTATTACATCTGGTCGCGAACTTACAAAACGTTGGTCTTCTACAAGCCATGAATCCCAACGACTACCAACACCATAGGTTTCTTCAATAGGCCGTGTACGGTAGGGTACCGGACTTACCGGATCGCTTACATAGCTCACAGCGCCTGTCTTGAAAGCAGGTTTTGTGAACCCGGCAGTATGGTTTGCATTAGCGTATAGCCTTTTTACTTCTGCGTTTTTAGGAGGCCAGGTATTATAAGATTTCCATTTGTTGCTACCCGTTTGAAAACAATTCGCTTCAGTAAATTTTCCATCCCCAACACCTTTAAGCCAATAATCAAACCATTGCTTTTGTAATGCCTGGAACCAAACGGCCGTCTTACTTTCAAAATCTATTTTGCCCAAACTGTCCGCTTTCGTTTCTGCCCATTGCCCATGGTTCCATGGCCCCAGGATAATATAATTTCTATTGAAAGTATCTTTTTTTTCAATTTGCGTATACATTATTTGCGGGCCATTTAAATCTTCCTGGTCATAATATCCACCAACATGCAGCATGGGTATTGCAGTTGAATGAATGCTTAACCTTGATTGTCTTTTCCAGAAATTATCATAGTCAGGATGCTTCGTAAAATCATTCCAGGAGGGAAGCCTGTTTTTGTAATATTGCTCATTTACATTTTTCAGGGAACTCAATTTTAAGTACCAATCATACAGGTCGAATTGTGAAAACGGAAAGTGACTATTGGCCTCCTTTTCATTTTCTACCAGGTAGCTATATTCAAAACCGTAACTCAAACGAAAGGCTCCGTTGTGATGAAAATCATCGCCTAAAAACATATCTGCAGGTGATGCCTGGGGGGAACTTGCTTTCAATGCGGGATGGGGATCAACAGAAGCATCCAGTGCCAGGTATCCGGGATAAGATATTCCCCTTATCCCTGCCTTTCCGTTATTATTTGGTACATTTTTAATTAACCAGTCAATCGCATCATACGCATCTGTACTCTCATCTGTTTTTGTTTTATCAATCAAATGATAAAGAGGACGATTGATTTCAAATACACCTTCGCTTTTGAATTTTCCACGCATATCCTGAAAAACAAAAATGTATCCTTCTTTTGCCATTGCTTTAAAGTATGGGGGTATATGATCAACCTTCATTGTAGAATCTTCTTTCACTGGAATATCAGCACCATAGGGAGTGCGTTCTATTAATAGCGGAAGCTGCCCGGTATAGTTTACAGGAGACAACACAACCGTAAAAAGCTTCACGCCATCTCTCATCGGAATCATGTATGTCTTTTTAACTAAGGAAGTAACGGTGTCGGATTGTGCGTTTATTACAATTGTTAAGTTGATTAAGAAGATAATAACGAGCAGTAGCTTTTTCATCGTAATAAAGTTTTGAATTGTGCAGCCAGAAGATTGACCCTATAGTACCAAACGCTCTGAAAGTTACACTGAAAAAACCATCACTTAAAGCAGGTGAACACAAAATCACCTAAAGCCTGCTTTATTTGCAATTTGTTTCCATTAAGTAAACTAATGCTATGTTAAGAATCAAATGACGGTTCGTTTTGTGAATAGTGAATGGTCAATCGTGAATAATTGACCATTCACTATTGCCAATTCACACTTAACTTAACACTAATTCATACCTCTTGCAAACCCCACCGTATCCCTATACAGTTGCGGCGACACGTTTGCATTTACTTTAAAGAAACGACTGAAATAAAATTCATCTTCGTAGCCCAGCTCATAGGCTATTTCCTTTACTGTTTTATCGGTAAGGTATAGTTCTCTTTTAGCTTCAATGATGATCCGCTCATTTATCAAACTCGACAATGTTTTATTAAAATGCGTTTTGGTGATTTTCGCCAACGCCTTTGGAGAAATATACAACAGATCGGCATAATCGCTGGCACTGTGCTTTATTTTAAAATTTGCCTCAATAGCATCTTTTAACTTTTGAAGTACAAAAGGTTCTTTAGTGTCTTTTACCATTTCAGCTACTTTGGGTTGTTGTTCAATTTTTAAGCGGGAGGCCGTTATCAAAAATATTTTTAAATAAGATACCAGCAGTTCGTGTTGAGCCAGCGCCGCATGCTGCATTTCCACTTCAATTTGTTCACAAAGCATTTTAAAAGTTACAGCAGAATTTTCATCCACTTTAACAAAAGGTGGCTGGTAAACATTGTTGTACAATACGCCATTTAATTCCAATTCCTTTTGATGTTTATGAATACAGAAAAAGTCGAAGTGAAAGTATATAGCGATTCCTTTAATGGGCTTGGTAGTTGTAAATACAAAAGGCTGATAAGGCGCAAAAGTAAAAAGGCTGTTTGCTTCAAAATCATGTCCATCAAAATCAGCATTCACTGTACCTGCACCTTCTGTAACCCAGATAAGGGTGAAAAAATTATTGCGTTGCAAATGATCAAAAAAATCATTGCCCTCAAATGAAAATAGTTTGAAGGCAGGATTTCCATTTTGCTGATTGATGAGTGTAAAATTCGATTGATTAAGCATGACTAATTTCTATTCTTCAATTATTAAGGATAATATTTTTTAAAAATGGTGGTAGCAATATGACCACCAAAGCCAAAGGTATTACTCATTGCATAATTAATTTCTTTTGCCTGGGCAATACCCAAAGTAAGATTGAACCTGTCGGCAAATACCGCTTCCACTTGGTCCGTATTAATTGTTGGCGGAACTATTTTTTCACCGATGGCCTTGATGCAAATAATGGCCTCCACTGCGCCGGCAGCGCCCAGTAAATGACCGGTCATAGATTTTGTAGCGCTGATATTTAAATGATTGTTGTTACCAAATACCCGGCTAATCGCTTTTAATTCACTTTCATCACCCATGTGGGTTGAAGTGGCATGTGCATTCACATAGTCAATTTGAGAAGCCGTTATTTCCGCATCTTCCAATGCATCCAGCATGCCTAAATAAGCGCCCTCTCCTTCTGGATGTGTACCGGTTAAATGATAAGCATCAGCCGCCATTCCTGTACCAACAATTTCAGCTAAGATGGAGGCATCTCTTTGCAATGCAGATGCTAAACTTTCTACGATCAATGCGCCTGCCCCCTCGCCCATTACAAAGCCATCTCTTTTTACATCAAACGGCCTGGAGGCAGCCTGCGGATTTTCATTGTTGGTTGACAAAGCTTTTGAAGCATTAAAACCACCAATAGAACTCTCATTGATCGGCGCTTCAGAACCGCCGGTAATAATCATATCTGCTTTGCCCAAACGAATATAATTGCATGCATCAATCATGGCATTGTTGGAAGATGCACAGGCAGAAACGGTAGAGAAATTAAGTCCCCGCAGCCCGTGCCTGATAGAAATAATTCCTGAAGGAATGTCTGCAATTATTTTGGGTATAAAGTAAGGATTAAATCTTGGCTGCCTGTTTCCTTTTACAAAATCTTCCACCTGCTCCTGGAAAGTTTGTATGCCCCCATTACCAGATCCCCAAATAACACCAATTTTATTTCTGTTCAGTTTGCCAAAATCGATACCGGCATTTTTTATCGCTTCATCTGCTGCTGCTACTGCATACTGTGTAAACAAATCGTATTTACGGGCTTCATTCTTTTCAAAATAATCGCCAGCGTTAAATCCTTTTACTTCTGCAGCAAATTTTGTTTTAAAATACGTGGTATCAAACTTTGTAATCAGGCCAACACCACTGCGCCCGGCAACAATGTTCTTCCAGAATATATCAACCTCATTACCCAGAGGTGTTATTGCGCCCATGCCCGTTACCACCACTCTTTTTAATTCCTTTATCATGTTAAACCCTTTTTATTTTATAAGCCGCAGGATGATCAACATCAAATACCTGCTTCTTTTATCCTTGCTTTTAATGCTTTTACTTCGGCTTCCAGTTGCGCCATCCGATTTCGCTGCGGTGCAAATGCTTCCTCAATTTCTTCCGCTGAATATCTTGGAATAATGTGTTGCGGACAGTTCCAGTCATACGCTTCAATATTCAACACCATCATGCGTTCCGGCCTGAATTTATAGTCATTCAGATCCATTAAATCATACAACGCCGGGTTATCTTTCAGTTCTACAATTTCAGCCTTCGCATAAATTTTTAACCTAGCCCTTGCAGGATAATCTACCATTATCAGCGCAACATTATTATTGGTTGCAAGGTTTCCGACAGTGATGTATTGCATGTTGCCTTTAAAATCAATAAAGCCTATCCGCTTTGAATCCAACACTTTTAAAAAGCCCTTCGGTCCGCCACGATGCTGTATGTAAGGAAACCCATTCGCTCCAATACTTGCCATGTAAAAGCTATCCCGCTGACCTATAAAATCTACTTCGTTATCCGTCAGGCCATCAATGTAGGTATCCCTTTCCATCCTGGCATAAGTTGCCCGGCTGCCCAATTGTTCCTGCATTTCTTTTACCGCCTCAGAATACGCGATTGCTCCAAAATTCTTTGCCATGTAGTTTTTCTTTTAGCCCAACAATTGAATTGCTATTTAGCTTCAGTGGCGTCGCACTCTTGTACATTTTCAACTGTATTGAACAATGCCTTCAATCTGCTGTCACCTTTATTAATTTCGCAGGCTTTCACTTCCTGGCTTAAAACAGCATCCCACATGCTGTCTCCACATTCATCTGCAATAACAATGGGTTCTTCTACATGTTTGTCTTTTTCGTTTACTGTATCATTTTTCATAACATCATTTTTTATGCGTTATAACTTTCTTTCAGATTCCAATATGGGTAAATCATTGATGCTTGCATACCGTTTTCTCATCAATCCGTTTTCATCAAACTCCCAGTTTTCATTTCCATAAGCCCTGAACCATTGCCCTTCCACATTCTGGTATTCGTACTCAAACCTAACGGCCATGCGGTTTTCACGAAAGCCCCACAGTTCCTTTTTAAGTTTATAATTTAGTTCTCTGTCCCACTTGCCTTTTAAAAATTCCTTTACTGCTTCCCGTCCATTGATAAAGTGGGTACGGTTACGCCATTCTGTGTCAATTGTATAGGCCATGCAAACCCTTTCCGGGTCCTTGCTATTCCAGGCATCTTCTGCCAGCTGTACTTTCTGCAATGCTGTTTCCATGGTAAATGGAGGCAGCGGAAGTTTTTGTTCCATTGTAATAATTTTATAATTAGGATAAACAATCTGGGCAAAATAAATTAGCCCGGTATATAAGTTTTGCTATTTCCGATTCAAGCGATTTTTGTTTGTCTTTTCCATACCACAAATGCAATTCATTTGCATAAGTCGCCGCCGTTGCCGGATTTGATTTCAACTGTTTTACCAATTGCTGTGCAACCGAAGGTCGTGGCCCCCAGGAAGCAGTAACAGCATAATGTTCGTCCAATTGGATCAGTTTTGGAATAGACCTTGTTCCATTGGTTAGATATGCATCCATCAATTCGGGATGCTGGTCACGGTAAACCAATTTTAGCTCAATTTTTCCTTCACTCATTTCTGCGAAGGCATTAAAAACCGGTAATAGCTGAGATGCATCACCACACCAATGTTCTGTTAACACCAGCCAATAGATTTTATGCTTTAGGTTTTTAATTTGTGCCGCCAGTTCAACGGATATCTCAAAAGTTTTCTCCACCCGGTACATCCGCCGTTGGTTCAGGTTGATGTATTCTTTAATTTTAGAGTCAGCATTTACCGCCAAATCTTCGGCCATCTGCTGCTTGTATTGATTGTATCCAATGCCCTTTTGCAAATACATTTCGTAATCAGATTTTTTTAGTGTTGCTACCTTTCCTTCTGTTGCCATTTTCTACGTTTTTATATGTTGTTTTTTTTGACAGTACAAAGTTGCAACTAAACCGGCGGAATTATAATGGAGGATTAACGCAATGGCATGGACAATTTTCCCCCCGGATCCAGCAAATATTTAAAGAGAGCCACTTCTTTCTGTTTAAACAATGGCCGTACCGCGGCCCCATCTATTATGCCCTGGCATAGGCCACTGTTTCCCTATATTTTTGTGGTGATACATTGGTATTTACTTTAAAGAAACGACTGAAATAATATTCATCTTCATATCCCAGCTCGTATGCAATTTCCTTTACAGCCTTATTAGTTAGATATAATTCCCTTTTTGCTTCAATGATGATTCTTTCATTGATGATATTTGAAAGTGTTTTATTGTAATGCAATTTAGAAACCTTCGCCAAAGTTTTTGTAGTAACGTACAGCATTGCTGCATAATCACCGGGCGAATGTTTTGCCCTAAAATTGGCTTCAATGGCATCTTTTAACTTTTGAAGTATATGATGTTCTTTACTCTCTTTTCCGGCAACTGTAACCGGGGGCTGCTGCTCCATTTTTAACCTCGATGCATTGATAAGGAATATTCTTAAATACGCAACCAGTAAATCATGTTGTGCCAGTGAAGGGTTTTGGATTTCAATTTCAATTTTTTCGCATAACATATCAAAGGCCGAAGTTGAGTTGACGTTAATGTGTACAAATGGGGGCTGGTTGGTATTGTTGTAAAGTACTTCCTTCAATGCTTTCTCCTTTTCCTGTTGATGTATACACATAAATTCAGGATGAAAATTAATTGCAATACCCTTTATATCATTTTCTGTAGAAAATATAAAAGGCTGAAAAGGCGCAAAGGCAAACAATGTATTGTCCTTAAAATCAAATTCAGCAAAACCTGTTTTTACTTTTCCGGAACCTTCCTTCACCCAAATAAGGGAGAAATAATTATTGCGTTGTATTTGCCCGAAGAAACAGTTTTCTTCAAACTTATATAAATTAAATACAACAGTTCCATTGGTTTGATTTGCCATTGAAAAGTTAGTTTGATTATACATGATTGAGTTTTTTTGAACAAAAATTAATTCGCCGGCAATGATTTTTTCATAGTATGTACAGGGAAACTATACGGCCAGTTTTTTCATCTTCGCAATCAGCTCATCTCTTGAAATCAAGCCAACTGCAAAATCGATAGGAGTACCATTTTTATAAAACAAAATTGTTGGCAACTCTGTAACGCCAAATTCTTTTTTTAATAGAGGGGCTTCGTCAATATCAATTTTATAAAAAGAAGCCGAGTTTTTATAAAGGTTGACTATCTCCATATAAATGGGTATCATCATTTGGCAAGGCCCACTCCATTCTGCACAAAAACGCACCACCTGTAAACCTTTTCCGTTTAATATTTTCTCTGTGAATGTTCTCTTGTCTGTTATTTTAATCATGCGATCGCTTTAATTGGTACAGTTATTATAGCCAAACAGGATGCCAGCATATTTTTCTGCGTATGATCAACCTAAAAACCAATGCAGTAAGGGCTTTAAGCGTTTTGCGATTGTATAACGGCGCCTGGATAACTTAATTTATTTTCCCGAAATATCAGGAAAGTCACTATATTTCGGGAAATTATCCTGGTTAAAAAGAAACAACTTTCGCTATACTTTTCTTTTTTCATTGTATTATCCGGGTCTTAAATTATTTTTCTAATACAGATTTTTCGGTTTAATTTTTTGATGATTGCTGTCAGACTATTACAACTTTAAACAAAGCCAAATAAGCATTTTAAATAGTTCACTGCTACAAAGTTTCATTATGGTAAAAAAGCCCGTGTTTGATTTTGATGAAGATAGAAGCCTGTCGCACTTCACTTTTCAGAACTTGTCTGAAGCCGCATTTTGGAACAATTCGGATGGCAGTATTATGTATGTAAATGACATGGCCTGTAAAATGTCGGGGTACTCAAAAGAGGAATTGGCAACTATGAAAGTCAGGGATATCAACACGTCTGAATTGACTGCTGACTTATCCATCTTCAGGAAAAAATTAAAGGCTGCAAAGCAATTGACTTTTGAAGCGAAATTCAAACACAAGCAAGGGTATTTGTATGATGTTGAAGTTGTCAGCAATCATTTTGAACACAATAAAAAGGAAATTTTCTGTTGCATTGTAAGAGATATCCGTCAGCAAAAAGATTATGAAGAAAAATTAAAAACTGCAAACGCTAAACTGGAAGAACTGCTCAAGGAAAGTGAAGAACGATTTCGTGACCTGTTTGAAGAGGCGCCGATTGCTTATGTACATGAAGAACTTGATTCCAAATTTATAAGGGCAAACAAAGCTGCATTAAGAATCTTAGGTGTACGGCCAGACCAGGTTCCATTCATGTATGGAAAAAATATGTCTGTGGATTCACCGGAAGCACACCAACGCATGAAGGAAGCTTTTGAATCAATAGGACGGGGCACGGACACAAGCGGTGTTGTATTAGAGATGCGCCGGGAAGATAATGGCAAACCGCTGTGGATTCAATGGTGGTCGAACCCCGATAGAAGTGGAGCATTTACCCGTACCATGTTTCTCGACATTACGGATAAAGTATTAATGGAACAGGAACAGAAAATGTTACAGGCACAGAATCAATATTTACAGGACGAGATAAAACTGAATAATAATTTTGAAGAAATTGTTAGCAAGAGTAAAAAGTTTCATAAGGTTTTGCAGCAAATAGAACAGGTTGCTTCTACCGATGCCACGGTATTAATTTTGGGTGAAAGCGGCACCGGCAAAGAATTACTGGCAAGAGCCGTTCACAACATCAGCAAGCGTAGCAAACGTCCATTGATAAAAATAAACTGTGCTACTTTGCCAGCCAATTTAATTGAGAGCGAATTATTCGGCCATGAACGGGGCGCATTTACAGGAGCAATGGAAAGAAAAATTGGCCGTTTTGAACTGGCTGATGGAGGCACTATTTTTCTGGATGAAATTGGTGAATTACCGGTTGAATTACAGGCCAAATTATTAAGGGTTTTGCAGGAGGGTGAGTTTGAACGACTGGGCAATCCGAAAACGATGAAAGTAAATGTTCGGGTAATTGCTGCAACGAATCGCAACCTGGAGGAAGCCATTGCTAAAAAAGAATTCAGGGAGGATTTGTTTTATCGTTTGAATGTGTTTCAAATTGTGTCACCACCTTTGCGAAACCGCAAAGAAGATATCCCATTATTGGTAAAGCATTTTGTAAAAAAGTACGAAGGCAAAATGGGAAGGGAAATTAAAAACATACCCGATAAAGTAATCGATGCGCTGATGTTGTACGACTGGCCGGGCAATATCAGGGAACTGGAAAATATGGTTGAAAGGGCATTGATACTTTCCGTGGGCAGTACGCTTGAATATGGCGACTGGATACCTACTGCAAAAAATACCAGTGGCAATCAAACAATGCCTTTAAAAATGGAGGATGTAGAAAAGGAGCATATCATTAGTGTACTTAATCAAACCAACTGGAAAGTAAGTGGTGAAAAAGGTGCTGCTAAAATATTAGGATTGAACCCAACCACATTGGAATCCAGGATGAAGAAACTGGAAATAAAAAGGGAGAAATAAAAGGCTGCCCTTGCGGGCAGCCATTAACCAAAACCAACCTACTATTAATCTGCCGAAATACCAACAGTACCCGCTTCCAAACCTGTTATGGTTTGTACGTTTGTCAAATTACCATTGCCTGCTACAGCAAACACGCTGATAGAACTACTGCCGCCATTGCGCACATATAAAAATTTAGAATCGTGGCTCAATGCCGCATCAGCGGCGCCTGTACCGGCACTTGCGGCAACTGCTGCATTTACACTGATACTACCTGAATTGCTAACGCCAAAACTTGATATTGTACCACTACCCGTATTGGCGGCATAAACATATTTATAGTTATTGGTAACCACTGCCCAGCATGCTGCAGTTTGACCTGCACTAACTGGCCCGGTGATCAAAGAGATGGCTCCATTCTCCTGGATACGATAGGAAGAAACAGTGCTTGCTCCTGGTGCACCACCGGCGGCTTCTGTAACATATATTTTATCATAGCCTGCTGCAAATCCAAATGGTGTTTGGTTGGCGGAAGCAAGGGTATGCATGGTGCCCGGCAATCCTGATCTACCCACTGTATAAGTTGTAATTGTATTAGTAGCTTTTTCGGTAATTGCCAATACATTTCCTTCCCGTACAAATGCAATTTCTGCCGGCCCGGAATTGGTAGTAGTTAATGGCCTGGTTGAATTTGCGATGGTACGCAAACTTCCATTTTCGCCTAATCTGAAACCAGAAATATTGCCATCTCCACCAGCATTTAACACATATACCATATCGTCAAATTGTGTGATGCTGATGGGCCTTAAACCTCCCGAGCTAACGGTTGAAATAAGTTTAATGCCATTGCCCTTTACCTTCAGCGACGAAATACTGTTGCTACCCGCATTTACTGCCAACAGCACTTTACCTTCTCCTTCAATTCCATTGCTCGCTACGATAACAGCACCCTGGCTTCCTAAACCAGCGCCGGTACCATTGTCGCCTGTTGGCCAGGAACCTGAAAGTGTAAGCGTGCCATTAGATGAACGGGTATAATCCAATACTTTGTTACCTGCCACCTGGTTGCTTAATAAATATACATGACCTTCTCCAAATTCACCCCTTCTCAATGTATTATTGGCAGCGGTGGTTGTAGCAGCATCGCTATTTTCAGGAGATTGAAAACCAGTATCCTTTTTACATGCCGAAAGGAAAATGGTGGTGACAGCAATAGCGATTGCTATCTGGTACTTTGTTTGTTTCATGATTGTTTTTTTTATGATGATTAAATGAAAAACGCTTTTGATTCAGGCAATAGAATAACCATTCGGCTTTTTCCGGCTACTTTAACCCGTTATATTTTCTATGTAAATTGAAAGCAGATTGTTGCCAGTTATTAACTGATGATACAGTTGATAAAAACAATTTTGCTTTAACGTTCCAGCAACAGCACTGGCTACCTCTTTAACTTTTGACGCCGCTTTTGTTGTACAAAGATGCGATGATAAAAGACATTATAAAATGGACGAAAGGCTCTAATGGATGGATGTTTTTTCTCTTGACATTTTAAGTTTCTTTTCGCTGTCGGTAATTTCAAGGTAGGATTGTAACTTCTCTTTTATTGAATGCCCAGGTTTTCAAACAATGCCAAATAATTCTTTTTTAAAATGCATTTTTGATTCATTTATGCCAACTCCTATTTATGAAATGGCATATTCAACGATGGCCTGAGCATGAATTTTGGTTGTGTCAAATATTGGTATTGAAAAATGATTCTGACTAATCAGCAACGGAATTTCAGTACAACCCAAAATAATACATTCAGCGCCACGTGCTTCCAAATCTTTTACAATCGAAATGTAATTGCATTTGGTTTGCGGATTGATAAAACCAATACCCAACTCGTCCTTTAATGTATGTTGAATATAATCCCGTGTTGCTTGTTTTTCAGGTATCAAAATTTCAAGCCCATACGCCTCCAGTTTATCTCTATAAAAGTCCATCTCCATCGTGAACTTTGTTCCCAACAGGCCTGCCTTTTTAAACCCTTGTTTTTTCACCGCTTTGGCCGTCTCAACTACCATGTTAATAATTGGCAATTGTATTTCCTCCTCAAGTTGATCTGCAAAAAGCTGCGCTGTATTGGCACATAAAACAATGGTATCAACACCAGATTTTTTTAAACTTTCACAAGCATTCAATAATAGTTCATAAGAGTTTAGCCAACCCATTGCCTGTATGTTGCCAAAGTTTAACGAATAGATTACACATTCTGCAAAATTCAATCCACCTAATTTCAAATTTATTCCTTCATTGATCAATTTATAATAGTCCATTGTAGACACCCAACTGATACCACCAACTATTCCGATTTTTTTCATAAACGTGTTTCCTTTAATCTTGGTTTATAATTAATTTCTGTGACTTATTTTGCAATTATCTGTCCAGCCAAATCAACCATGCTATATTTCAATTACTTGTATTCGCAGATGAGACTGATACTTTTACCATAAAAACTGATTTGTCTTTAAGAAATACACCAATCCAAACTAACGTCAACAAAATAAAAGCGGTTGGTGGAAGATGTTGAGAAATTTCAATAGCACCAGCGCCACCCAGGTATCCACATAACAAATAAAAACCTATCCGCCATGTGGCAGGAATTAAATACAGCACTACACAGGTAAGCTCGAGTAAGCCAAGTACCGGCAACGGTAAATAAGGTACAATACCCGCCTTTGTAAGATTATTTACAATAACAGCAGCTCCTGCAAATTTTGCAGTAGCACTTAAAGTCAATAACAAGGCTGGAAGCCATGCAAGAATATTTGTGATAATTTTTCTACTTTTCATTTTAATGTTTTTAACTATTTATGTTTATTTTTTTAAAGCATTCAATATTTCAGCTGGTTCTACCCTAAGCCGGTAATCCCCTCCTTCCGTTTTTGCAAAAATGATTGTTCCGTTTTTATCAATCACGAAAACCGCAGGCACAGGAATATCCCTTGATTTATCATCATAAAAACTATAGAAATCAACACCCAGCTTTTGAGCTTCATCAACCGCCTCAATAGAATTTTTAATGATTGTAGTAAATTGCTTTGCTACCAGATTGTCTTTATCACTTAGCACTTCAAATTCGAGATTGTGTTTAGCCTGCATGTCCAAAGAACTATCCGGATTTTGAGAAGAGATGGCGATTAAATTGGCGCCCAATGCTTTGATATCTGGCAAGATCCTTTGGTAAGCATTCAATATAATATTACAATAGGGGCACCAGTTACCTCTGTAAAATGTAATCACTACCGGTCCTGCATTTAACAGATCCTCAAGCGCTATTATTCTATTTACCGCATTAGGTAATTGAAACAGGGGAGATCGATCGCCCACTGCTAATTTTAAGGGAGATGCAAAATCTAATCCTAACTGGTCAGCATCCATATTGAATACATTTAAAGATGCCTTTGAAATCATGGTAGCAAGATTTGCCTGTAACTCCAATTTTTCTTCCTTGTAATTGGGCACTTGTTTAGTTGTTGTCATTGTATTTTTTTAATGATTTGTGTTATATTGACAACACAAAATTGCGATAGTTGGGAACGATAAAAAATGAAGTAGATTAGGAAATTCCTGATTAGCCATACAGGCTATTTAGATTTTTTGTTTCTGATTTTACTCAGAAACTCTGTACTAAAACCCAGGTAAGAAGCGAGTGCATATTGAGGCACCCGATTTGCAATAGCGGAATATTTTTGCATAAACTCGTCATAGCGTTCCTCGGCAGTTTTGCTTAAATTGGATAACATTCTTCTTTGAAGAAAAGCAAAAGATCGTTGCGATACAATTCTAAAAAAGCGTTCAAATTTTGGGATAGTTTCCAGCAACCTATGTTCGGATAAATAGTCCAATTGTATTAATGTGCTATCCTCTAAAGCCTCTACAAATAAAGTTGCGGGTTCCTGATTTAGATAACTGTTCATGTCGCTAATCCACCAGTCTTCAATTGCAAAAGCGATCGTATGCGACTGCCCCTTACTATCTACCAAATAAGCCCTCATGGCTCCTTTCACCACATAGCTTCGGAATCTACAGGTATAGCCAGGTCTGACAATAAATTCTTTTTTCTTAATTTTTGTAATTCTTACCTGAGTAACAAAATAGGATTCTTCTTTCTCAGTAAGTTGTATATGTTTTGCAACATATTTTTTAATTTCCGAAAAATCATCCATCACGTTTAGCTTTCAATTTTTTTGGTAAATAAATTTTATTTAACCTATTAAACGGTTTAATAACCCATCTAACAAAAGTTTCAATTCAGCCATTGTTTCATCGCTTGTTATCTCGCCCGCATCGGTTATTTTGCTTTTAACAAAAGCAATGCTTAAGGAAGAGCCCGCACCCATACCAGCACCCAACGGAGTGAGCGTAAGTAACAACGAGGCCAGTGCCTTGTCGCCACCGGAATACAAAGGAGATGCGCTGATTGCAGCAACGGGCTTGTTATTTAGCTCACCGGAAGACACGACCCAGTCCAATGCATTTTTCAAAACACCGGGCACGCCAAAAGCATATTCAGGAGTAGAAAAAATCACGCTATCTGCAAGGCTCAGTTGTTGCCTAAACTTATTTACCGGTTCAATATCCTCCGTCAATTCGGGATTGAAATGGGGCAACTTATCTAACCCTTCAAAAATAGCTACGCTTACATTTGGCGGCGCCATTTTGCTGATAGCCCTCAATATATTTGTATTGGTTGAAGTTGATTTCAAGCTTCCTGAGATAGCTAAAATATGGATCAATCTATCTTTCATACACAAAGAGTTTTATTGTTTTTACGGAATAAATTCAACATCCAGGTAATTGCCTTTTATATTCAGTAAAGCGGAACCCATCTTTTTAAGTTTTCTATGGATAATGGCTGGCGTTTTATCCGAATAGCTTTTGCAATGATTAATTAAAATCCCGCTTGCCAATAAGCCATTTGCAACAACACCAAATATGAAAGTTTCCTTTCCCGGTGAATCACTAATGCTGTGACATTCTACAATTGAAAAATCTTTTTGTGTTAAAAATGTTTTCCGCTGAATCCATAAAAGGTCATTGCCTGATAATTGAAAATCTTCGGTAAAACCTCTTTCGTGTAAATCAATAATTGCTTCAGATTTGCTAAAATATTTTTTCATACCATACATTTTAAAATTTTAATTGAGGCAATTGTAGCAGCAACTGCCTCGTAAATTCAAACGGTCTGTTATCTTTTGTATGTAGTTTTAAATTGCCGTATTGGGAAGACCAGCGCTATAAGGAACCACTAAAACTGCCTGCTGAATTATTCAAATAACTATCTTCATTCATTTTACAAAGATCTTATTGCATACACTTAAATAAAATGGATAATAATCACCTAAGGATGGATGAATTTATCAGCAGTACTAAATGTTGAGGGTATAACGGAAAATATGGTCATTTAGAATCCGTGCCAAACATGTCACCAATTAAGTAACTTTAGCCAACATGAAACTCGAAATACAAAACCTGTCAAAAAAATACAGCAAAGAAAAATATGGGCTACATGATTTTTCTTTAACCATTGAAAATGGTATCCTTGGCTTGCTTGGTCCAAATGGAGCAGGAAAATCCACCCTTATGAAAATCATTGCAACCATTTCGCAGCCCACAAATGGTAGTATTAAAATAGATGGAGTTGATATCACAAAAGAACCCAATGCCATTAGAAAGATTCTCGGCTATCTGCCCCAGGACTTTGGAGTATATCCCAATTTGAATGCCTATGAATTTTTGGAATATATTGCAGCAATGAAAGGCGTTGGGGGTAGTAATCTACGCCCCCGTATTGAACTGTTGTTAGAAGGAGTAAATTTAACAGCCGTAGCTAAAAAACCAATCGGTACCTATTCCGGTGGAATGAAACAACGGATAGGTATAGCGCAGGTATTACTAAATGACCCCAAAATCTTAATTTTTGATGAGCCAACTGTTGGTCTGGACCCTGAAGAAAGGGTAAGGTTTAGAAATTTAATTTCAGATTTGGCAAGCAATTGCATTGTTATTTTATCCTCACACATTGTATCTGATATTGAAACCATTGCCGATGAAGTCGCAATCATGAAAACAGGCCAATTAATTACAAAAGGAACGCAGGACGATATTGTTGATACAGTAAGAGAAAAAGTATTTGAGTCAATGATTGATGATACCGGGCTGGCAATTTTAAAAGAGAAATGCCTGGTAGTTAATCTCACTAGAAAAAAAGACAAAGTACTTGTCAGGTATATTGCAGATTCGCCAATCAGTGATGCTGTAAATTGTACTGCTACTTTAGAAGATGCGTATTTGTACCTAACCAAATGATATAGCACAATGACATCTCTTAAAAGTATTATTAAAGCAGATTATTTACAACGAACACGCAGTTATGGCTTTTTAATAACCCTGCTGGCAAGTGTTTGCATTGCATATACTTTTGTGCCGTCTAAAGATGCAAGGTATTCAACTGTGAGAATTGGAAATTATATTGGCGAAAGCAATGCAGCATGGATAGGGCATGTTACAGCAATTATGGCCAGCATATTTTTATGGCTGATTGGTTATTACCTGGTTAATGATGGTATTAAAAAAGATAAAGAAACGGGTGTTGGGCAAATTATTGCCACTACATCCATCACTAATTTTAAATATCTTTTCGCTAAAGCACTCAGCAATTTTTTTGTATTGCTGACCATTGCAATTATTATTATGTTCATGGCTTTAAGCCTTGTATTTGTGAGAGGACATAATTACCCATTTAACTTTTCGCAGTTTTTATTACCCTATCTTTTTGCAACACTACCTTGCATTTTCTGTGTATCTGTAATCGCTGTTTTTTCAGAAGTTATTTTTGGCAAATACAGCATAGTACAAAATATTGCTTTCTTCTTTTTATTCCCGGTTTTAACAGGCGTTCAAAGTTTAAGCAGTAATGCCGGGATGTATTGGCTCGATGTATTAGGCACTAAATTCATTTCGGAAGGAATGGTAGCATTTGTAAACCTGCACTTCCATCAAAGCATTAATACTGTGTCATCAGGTTTTTTGTTCATTAGTCAAAGCGACAATAAATATTTTTTATTTGAGGGAACAGATTGGTCGGCTATTTATATTTTAAGCAGGTTATTATGGATAGGGGTTGCGTTTCTTTTGTTGTTAGTATCTTCCAGGTTATTTCGCAGGTTTGATGCAGCAGAAATTACAACAGGCAAAAAGAAGAAGGAGGAAGTCATTAAATCAAAACTTCCTTTAAAAGAAATACGTCTTTCTACATTACCTGTTGCTTCACCTGGATATGGAATTTGGCCATTTGTAAAAACAGAATTATTAATGCTTATCAGAATTGGCCCTAAATGGTTTTGGCTGATAAATATTGGAGGCTTTATTGCACTGTTTTTCATTCCACTTGCAACTGCACATAGCATAGCACTGCCAATAATATGGTTTTTACAGGTTAACAGGTGGGCAGATATCGCGACAAAAGAGAAATCCAACCAAACCCACTATTTTACTTACGCTGCATATAAGCCCTTGCAACGATTATTAAGCTCTCAAATTATTGCCGGCATGTTGTTGGCAATAACATTTTCCCTGCCGCTGATTTTCCGGTATTTACTAACTGGGGACTATTCAAACGCAATTAGCTTATTATTGGGAGCGATATTTATTGTATCCTTATCCGTTTTTACTGGAATACTTTTCGGGGGAAAGCGGTTTTTCGAAATTGCATTTTTTATACTTACCTATTGCAATATTAGCGCAACACCCGCATTTGATTATTTCGGAGCTTTTAATCATGGCATTGCTTATATCGCATTAATAGCTGCCATTAATTGTGTTTTGCTTTTGGGCGCCTTTGTGCTAAGAGACTATGAAATCCGTAATCAATAATCCCGGGATAGTCCAGGTTCGCTATCACCCAGGGAAATTAAATCTACGGAAGCCATAACAGCAATAAATATTCCCAATTAATAATGTTGTATACTACTTCGTCCCGAATTCTATTCCCTTATTGCTGGTGATTTTAAGCACAAAAATCATCTTCATCTTTATCCTCCTGCCAGGTGTATTCTATCGTATGAGCCATCTCCCTGGCAAAATCAACTCCATGCATTTCCCGGAGAAAATCCAAGGTCATATCCATACCCGCACTTACACCAGACGATGTATAATATTTATCATCAACCACCCAACGGGCTCTTCTAACCCAGTCTACAAGCAGTCCTTGCGTGGTTACCCAATCAAAAGCCCTTTTATTGCTGGTGGCTTTTCTGCCATCTAAAAGCCCGGTCTTTGCAAGCAATGCCGTGCCCGTACATACAGTTAAAACATACTTACTCAACTCCGAAATACTTTTTATTTTGTCGATCAATGCCACATTGTGTACCTCTACTCTTGTGCCATAGCCGCCGGGAATAAGAAATATATCGATGCCATTTTCGATGCCGGCAAGGGGCGCAGTTAGAATCGAAACCCCATGGGTATTCTGTATCAATCCACCCGAAAGGGAATAGAAGGAAACCTGGTATTTGTCTGTAAGCCGGCCGAATATTTCTACCGGGCCAAATACATCCAGTGTTTCAAAGTTGTCAAATAATACTACTGCTACTTTCATTGTATACTTTTATGTTGATCTTTTAATTCAGTTGCCCTTTTTTTTTCTATTAAGCAAAAGTAATCTTGTGATTCACGGATTTTAAAAACAACCAAAAGCCGGGAATTTTTTCCCGGCCTTTAGTTCGGTTTTTCAATTTGCTTTATTGCTACTTCCCACCTACAACTTTTGCCGCATAAAAACGATGCATTTCTGTAGAGATATATTCAAGGTTATCTTCTACTGCGAAATGCCCTGCATCCAAACGATGCATCTCAGCTTTTGGAAGGTCTTTCAAATATGCTTCTCCCCCGGCCGGTGTAAAAAAGATGTCTTTTTGTCCCCAAAAAATTAGCGTTTTAGGTTGATTCCTGCGAAGAAATTCCTGCCAAACAGCATAAAGTTCTACGTTGGTGCGATAGTCATAAAACAGGTTAAGGTTAACACGAACTGCATTGGGCCTTTGCATAAATCCATAATCAGATTCCCAGTTATCAGGACTAATCAAATCAGGATTTTTTGCACCGAATAAGTAAATGCCCTTGATTGCATCGTGCGTAAGAAATGCGGCCAATGGCTTTTCTGTTTCTGCTGACCTGTTTTTCCATAAGGCACCACGAAAGCCATCCCAGGCAGCAGTAAACCCAACTTCATATGCATTGGTGTTTTGAATAATTAACCAGTCTAAAGCCTTTGGATTACGACCTACAATTCTAAATCCAACAGGGCCACCATAGTCCTGTGCGAATAAACCATAATGATCAAAACCTTTTAATTGTAAAAAGTGCTCAACAGTTTGTGAGATGCCTTCAAAGGTGTAATTGTAGCTGGCCGGATCGGGCATATCGCTTAAACCAAAGCCAGGATAGTCAGGCGCAACCACATAAAACTTATCCGACAAAGACTGAATCAAATCTCGGTATTGATGTGATCCTGCAGGGAAGCCATGCAACAAAACAATTTTTGGATTGGCAGGATTTCCTGCTTCACGGTAAGCGATATTTAAACCGTCGACCTTAATAGTTTTGTACGAAACCTGTGCATTAGCTGCAACAGAAATAAACAGTAGCACTGTTATTGCAAGTAGATTGGTAATCTTTTTCATGGTTATTTTTTTTGTTGTTTTAATGTCGTTATTGACAGTACAAAGATGCTACGACATGCAACTTTAAAAAATGGATGAACGACGCAAAAGGATGGATGATTTTTTGAAAGCTCTTAAAACTGCGCCGCTTGTCCTGCCTAGGATTTCATGAAAAAAGATTTTCTGTACCCGTTATTTTTTTGAGATGATTCCGTCTAACGAATATTTTCCACTACCATTTACAATGGTTGCCAGCGATAAGCCAATTACCAGTAAATGGTATTCAAAACCTTCGCCCTTTTGATTGCCCAGCCAATTAATAAAAAACCCATTTTGTAGATGAGATGTAAAAATGATGCCCATCATTAAAATAATAATAGCTGCAGACCATATCCTGCTTGCGATGCCGGCAATAAGGGAAAGCGAACCCACAAACTCAATAATGATTACAAGAAATCCGATCAGCCAGGGCAAATGCAAGGTGCCTGTAAAGAACCCCATGGTACCATTAAATCCAAATCCGCCGAAGATACCAAGCATCTTTTGAGCACCATGCGGAAATAAAACCAGGCCGATCGTAAGCCGTGTGATTAAGCCTGTCCAGTCATCGTTTGTGTGTAAAATTTTCTGTTTCATTTTGTTTTATTTTAATTGTTTAAATTGATTTACGTATTGTAAAACACAAAGCAACTAAGAAATATAACCACGAAACTTAAAGTAGTTTAAGAAGTTATTTCCCCGCTAATTTTCTGCGGATCATGCTAAGAAATTCGGGCGTAATGCCAAGATAGGCGGCTACTTGTTTTTGCGGAAGCCGCTGTTCTAACCGGGGATATTTTTTTATAAAATACAGGTAGCGTTCTTCTGCAGTAAAGGAAAGATTTTGATTGATGCGTTGCTGCTGGGCAACAAATGCATTCTGAAGTATGATCCTGAAAAAGCGTTCAAACTTAGGTACACTTTTATATAACTTCTCCAAATCGGATTTTGAAATTTGTACCATCTCGGTATCTTCCAATGCATCAATAATAAAGTTACCCGGGGTTTCCGTAAGAAAACTATAGAGGTCACCTGTCCACCAATCCTCAACAGCAAACATTACAATATGTTCCAGGCCATCATTGTCAATAGTATAGGTACGCAGGCATCCCTTTATTATGAAGCTTTCATATTTACAAACCTCGTTTGGCCGCAACAGAAATTCTTTTCGCTTAATGAATTTTGGTTGAAGTAATGATAAAAAATAATCAACCTCCCCGTCATCTAATTGAATGTGCTGGCTGATATTTTTTATGATTGGCTCTTCTGACATGTAGCTTTAAGGTTAATGTATTCTTCCTTTAATACAAATTAATCAACACCTGCTTAATAACATCATATTTTGTCCAGGGGATAAAATGGTTTGCTCCCTGTATCAATGTAAGGTGTACGGACGCTGCATTCACTAATTTTTTTTGTGCATAAGCTGCATTACCAACCGGAACAAATGGATCTTCTGTTCCATGAACAATAAATACTTTGCATTTTATCAGCGCAAATTTATCCTGCAGAGCATACACGTCTTTCTTAAAATATTTCAACTCCGTGTTGCTCGGCCGCATAGCACCTGGTGCCAGGTAACTAAATATACCTGCGTCCAGAATATAACGCCAGCTTTCTTTTTTTTCTTCAGCAGGATCAACAGAGCCAGCCAATAAAACCAGCCCATCGAAAAGGCCGGGATTGTCAGCATTCAATTGTATAATCATTGGGCCGCCTAATGAATGTCCAACAAGGAACATCGGCTTTCCGTTTTTCCACATTTTAAACAGAGGGCTTATCAGTGTCGATTGTTCTTCTATATGTTGCGCATTACCAAAATCACTGTAGCCAAATCCTGGCCGGTCAATTGAAATCATGCGGTACTTCATCAGCAAATCCTTATCCTGCATATAGCTTGCAAATGCGTCCCAGCTTCCGGGTGATCCATGAACAAAAACAATAGTTGGTAAAGTATCGTTACCTGTTTTTGCAAAATGCATGTTGGCCCCACTAACTTTTACTGTTGCAGTTGTTAAACTCACTCCCGCCTTTTCAAAACTCTTTTTGGCTTTGCTGTCGCTTATTCTGAATTTCATACAACTCTGCGCCATTACTAACCATATCACCAGGAACATCGCAATCCCAAAGAAGGACCGCTTCATATTTTTTCTCCATTTCATTCTTAAAATTACTTAAGCCAATTCGGATTAACATTATCGTGGCATTAATTAATAAACAAAAATTGGAATACGCAGAAAGTTCCGCCTCTAGAAATAATCAACTATTTCACGCCATAAATAATAATTCCATTTGAGTCAACCATCGTGTTGCCAACCGGGTATCGTTGATTGACTGCTTCAACTACTTCATTTTTAATGGTTGCTTTTACCTGCTCATCCACTTTGCTAAGTGCTGCTGCAACAGGCCCTGCAACTTCGTTCATGAAATTCCAATAACCCTCTGCGTCTCCGCAATGTAATTTGCCCGCTACCTCGGTTACTGCAATATTCTTTAACCCGGCATTGCTAAATAAATCGGCCATAAAACCCTTTGCTGCACAACGAAACATTCCCGGCGCACCGGGAATTGCTGCAGGCAATTCGATGTATTTATGAATTGAATTCATAATAGCAGTAACCCAGAAATTTTTTTCACCCACATTCCATACAGATGCCGCAATTCTTCCACCTGGCTTAAGCACACGAACCATTTCTGTTGCAGCCAATTCCATATCCGGAAAAAACATAAATCCGAACCGACAACTTATTACATCAAACGTATTGTCCGCAAATGGAAGGTCACTCACTTCAGCAGTAATAGTTTCTACATTTTTAATGCCTCGCCTGGTTGCATTTTCACGGGCTATTGCTACCATATTTTCTGCAATATCAGTAATGTAAACCTTCCCGTTAGTTAGCATCGTGGCCATTGTGAGGCCTGGCTCACCAGTACCTGCTGCAACATCCAATACGATGTCATCATCCTTGATATTAAGCGTACGAATAATTTCATCTCCCATCGGCTTTAAAAACTCCATCGTCATATGGTCCCATTTTTTCCAGCCGGATGAAATTTTATTCCAGGAATCTTTTTGTTGTTGACGAATTGATTCAAATTGAGTTGTCATGTTAGTGTTGGTTTACTTGTTTAAAAAGGCTTACCTAAAACAGGATAGAAATAATCAAATTGAGTTGGTTAAAAATTCAATGTAAAGTTGCAGGTATTCAGGTAAAACTGAATGGAGGATTTTCACCATTGGATGGACGATTGTCACTTTTTACCTGTTAGCACTTAGAGACCCGCTTGTTAAAGTGCAATGGCTCCTTGTTCGGATATTGAGATGGGATATTTCGCAAATTGTTTTAAATAAAAACCCGCCCCGCAATTGCTTTTGGGACGGGTTCTTTGGCTTTTCATTTCATTAGTTGTCACTAATAAAAATGTACCGTTTTATATAGAAGGTGCTGCTAAAAATTCAGCAGCTCTTTAGTTTGTAATGCAGGAGCTAAAGGAAAATCTACCGGCACTTTTGTAAGATTGTGCAAATAGTTCATAGCCGTTTTATCGCTCACCTGGAGAATAAGGTCAACCAGGTTTTCGTTGGTGTAGCCTTGTGCGTAAAAATTGTCAACTAAAAATGCATCTGCGTTGCCACGGTTTTTTGTAATACTTTCAGCCAACTGCACCAGGGCATTCAATTTAGCATCTGTTGCCTTTCCTTTGCGTATATCCAGCAGCTGTTCGTCTGTAAAACCATTCATCTTCCCAATTACTGTATGTGCACTTTGGCAATACACGCAATTATTAACCTGGCTAACCACCAGGTTGACTGCTTCTTTTTCTTTGTTACTTAAACTGGTTTTCGAATTCTGATAAGCCAGGTATTTAGCCAATCCATTTTCTGAATAAGCGATGGTTGCATACAGGTTTGGAACAAAGCCCAACCCCTTTTGTAATGTGTCAAAAATGCCTTGATTGGTTGTACCTACTTGTTCTCTTGTTGGAACTGTGAAATTTTTCATTTTGTATTTTTTAAAGTTTCGATGTCGTTATTGACAATGCAAAGATGCCCCGGATAATGCCGCTATAAAATGGAGGATGCACGCATTAGGATGGATAATTTTTACAAGAATAATTCCATCAAGAAATAGTTTTACTGAAGATAAATACGCCGATCTAAGGCAGGAGTTTTCCCTACTGATAAAGGATGACTGAAAGAATAATCAGAAAGAAGAAAGTTGATATTAGATTGATATTGCTACGGAAAAGATATCCATAAAAGCCAATTGATACACCATTGCTGCTTATGTAAACTGCACGCTTTGCTTATATTCTTTTTCCAACTTCCTGGTATTTTTAAAAGCTTTGAAAGACATAAAGGGAACACCTGCCTTTCTATTTTCAAATGCGGCCTGGTACATCATCCGGTAATGATTGGCAATAACTACCTGCGCTTTAAAAAATGAAAAGCCGGGAGTATAAATATGCGATGGCTCAGCACCCGCTCCATTTAATTCGAGTATAGCAATATTTTTACCTTTTTTCAAATCCTCAATACTCGTGCAACGCAGATCGTACCTGCCAAAATAGAAACCGGGAATTTGTTTGCTAATCCTGTCAAATGTGTTAATTAGTTCTTCATCAATAATTCGATTGTAGTTGAGGAACATAGCGCCCAATACATGATTACCATAAGGTACCAACACTTCCTGCTCATCAATTTTTAAAATGCGGCCGAAATCAATTTGTTTATTTTGTTTGAGCTTTTTATACTGCAAAAAGGAGCGGTTATTTTGTTGAATTAATTCATCAATAGTAGAATATCCATCGCCTGTTATAGTAAGTAATTTTTTTAAGGTAACAGATGTTAAAGCACCTGTTTTACTATTTGGATTTCTAAAGTAAAAAATGCTAAATTCCAGCGGATAATTAATATATGCCTGTACTAAAAAGGCAACCTTCATGGCTTTTTTGTACTCAGCAAGTTCATTAGCACAAGTGATCTTTTTTACACACCAACCTCTTTCGCCCCTGTCGGGCTTTGCTATAACAGGAAAAACAATATTGGCGGCCTTCATCTTTTCCAAAACTACTTCAATCGTATCTTCCTCATTTATCAAAATGGTAGAAGGATAAAATTCCTGCGGAATTAATTTAAAAATGCTCCATTTGCTTTCAAAAAACATACCCCCGGTTTCAATGGATGGGTTCGACGCCGAAAAGAAAAAGAAAGACCTCGCCTTTACAGCCAGGTAGATATAATAAAAACTAACAGGAAGATAAACAAGCCACATGGGCCAATACTCCCAGCTAAAAGTTTTTATGTAAAAGGATCTGATTTTAAATCTAGTTAGATTGTCCATAATACTTTATTTAATTACCCAAACGTTTTCTTCAAGAACTACTGACAGCAGAGATGCAGCAATAATGGCGATTGCTATTGCCTTATGCAAAATTTCATTTTCAATTTTCTTGAGCGCCGTATAGAGCATTACGCTCAAAAAAATCAGTAGTGGTATTTGCTGTAACGGGCTTTCCTGCAAAAAAAAATAATTAAACAGTATCGAAATAAATATGCTTATCCCGACAATGATAAATAGTAATGGATATTGACTTTTGTAAAACAGCTTCATATTATTTCGCTCTTCTCTTTCGTTGGTTGGCAACAGCATTTTAGCAACACAAAAAAGCGAAACAGGATACAGCAGAATAAAAACCAACTCAGGTAAATGCCATACCGGTCTATCTTTTAACTGGTAAGTAATAAACCAATCCTGGATATGAAGAAATAAGATAAAGACAATCCACAAAGTATGCGGCCAGTAAAACCTCACTTTTTTATAACTATACAGCAGGTCCGAAAATGCCGATAGTATTTGTGTAATTCCAAGGCCTAAAATTATTGACACCAGTATGGATACATATTCAAAAGGGCTTATCTGGTTGCTAAACATAACAAGTGCTTTTTCAAATTTTTAATGCCGTTATTAAACCATATCCTCTTGTCATGATAAGTATTATTTAAAAAATCATGATACTGCATGGCTGCTGAATCACCTGTTTGCAGTTCAATAAATGTATAACTCAAGGTTTTAGTTTGGCCATTTCTGTTCATTAAAAAACCATTCTCACTTTCAGTAAAAGATTTAAAAAAATTAAATAAGGAAAGACAAGAAACCGGTTTATTCATTTTTATCCATCGCTGAAATAATTCACTCCGGTACGATCGTGCCTGGCTGTCGTACAGCGTGGCTGACGACCATATATAAGGCAGGTTGGCTTTCAGCATTAACTCCTGTTTATGTTCTCCATCCCAAACTAATTGGAATAATTTCCCTTCGTCCCAAACTACTAACGTGTAAGGTTCTACCCCGTGCATATCTACCAAGTTCCAATGCACAACCGGCGAGCTGGATGCCAATAATTCAGCAACAATAAGTCCCCTGCTTTTCCGGTAATTTGTTTTCCTTTCATGTTTTTCAAAACCGCCATTTAATAAAATGACAACACAACCAGACGCCGTTACACCAAGCCAGGTGCCGCCAGCCAGGGTATCTATGGGAGATAAGATAACAGCGTCGCCAACTTTATAAATAGTTGGTACTGCTGCCTGTGGCCTTAACGGACTTTCATCCCTCAATGAAGCAAAGAAATATTTATCGCCCTTTGGTATAAAAACTACAGTACACATAGCTGCTTTAATTAAAATTTAAAACCCAAACCTTGTCCCAACCAAAAAAGAAAAAGCCTTTGGCCGGCTATCCTGAACATGAATGTTAGCCGACAAATAAGCCACATCTATATAAAGCGTTTGAAGAATTTTTGAAGCAGTACGATAACCAACTCTTGCACCTTGTTTTGCATAAAGGCCGGTCATTCTTATCACCTGCTGTTCAATAATGCCAGTACTTTTCATCGTAACTCTTGGCTCCCCAATATTGGCATAACCAAAACCAACATAGGGTGAAGCAAAGAATTTGCCGGACCTGCCAATTAAAACATTTCTACCCAGGTTAAACCCGGCTAAAAAAACTGAGCTGCTGGTATGTTGAAAGAGGTAGGACGAGTTTCCATCCTTCACCTGTTGATTGTATTTAACAGCATTAAAGTCCAGCACAAACTGCGTAAAATAATGCCTGCTAAACTGATACTCAATCCCTGAATTTAATGCCAGGGAATTTTCATAGGCTTTTGAAAATGATGACACAGGAGCAAACACGCCAACCGCCGTTGTAAAATAAAACTGACTGCTATCCTGTGCATTGGAGATGGTGACGAAACCTGCTATAAAGATAAAAGTCAATAAAAAATATTTGTGCATTACAATTAATTTTGAGTTTCCCGTTGGGTAGCGAGATACTTAATGGTGGAGTAAGCCATGCCAAAATCATCGCCCACTATTTCTAATTTCATTTCTCTTAATGCTACTTTTATTAAAGCCAGGTGATGAATGGTATGTTCAGCGTTGTATACAATTTCCCTGAAATAAGTAGTGGTAACATAATTGAGTGCATTTTCTTCACAGCATTCAATTACTAAATTCATTTGCTTATCAGACTGTATCACCTGTTCCATCATACAGCTTAATGCCTGCATTGCAAATGCCTTATCAGTTTCAATGGCCAAATCTCTTACCCTGTTTAAATAATCTACCGTACCAGTGTTATAACCATCAGCAGCACATTTTAATAACTCAATAATATGCCTGGTGTGACTGCCAATACTGGCATCACCAAGAAATGCAATTTTTTGGTTGTATTGTTTGTCGTTTAACAACAACAATAGATTGCTCAACGATTTTAATTGTTCGTTCATTTGGATAAAAATCATACAGTAAGTTTTTATTGTAACAAGGCTGATCCAAAAAGATGGTTGTAGTCTACACAGTGAATAGAAATATATTTATAATCTAAAAAGTCTGGCATTCCCACAACACTATATACCTGGTTACCGGTTGTAGACTTTAATGCGCCCAAATCAATAAAATTTACCGGCATTGCTTCTTTAGAAATAAACACATGCAAAGCCGGGCCGTTGCTGGAATTAAAATCAGCAAGTTTTACTTCAATGGCTGTTGCTTTTTTATAAATCTCCGCCTTGCCCGTTACCATTCCGTAAGGCCCGGATGCGAAATCACCACTGTACTTTAATACCGCCGCAGTGTCGGTCATTTCATTCAACACAATGGTTGGTGTATTATTTTTTTTGCAGGAAAAAAGCAGAAAAGATAAGCAGATTAAAAAAATAAATAAGCGTTGCATTTGGTAGTTATTGTTGACTGTTAGTTAATGGTATTAATAAATAAAAATTCGTCCTGGCTATTTCTTAAAAACTTTATTCCTCAAAGCAATACCCTGATTCTTGTGCAATACTAAAATAACCAGGCAGCAAACCATCACAGTGATGGCCAACATAAACAATTGCCCGCCATCTCCTTTCGATTCAATACCAATAACAGTTAGATGCGATACAATTGCACCAGCCATTAAGCCCACGCCTAAAAAAGCGCCAACAAAGACGGTTGATGGTATTAAAAGCAAGACGCCTGCAATTAATTCAATAACACCAGTGCCGATTCTTCCCCAGGGTTCCACACCTAATTTTGTAAATAATTCAACTGATTCCAGATGCCCGGTAAATTTGAAATATAGGGTCTGTAAAAGAATAACGGCTGCCACTATTCGTAGTATCCAGGAAAGTATCAATTTCAATTTCATGATTTTTTTTGAGTTGGTTGATGTGAAATAATTCAATGGCTTAATGAAAAATTACCATCCAGTTTTTATCCGCCTTTGCTTTTAAATTCATCTCGTCTTTATTCCATTTGTTGAGCGTATTATTCACCCAACTATGATAAAAAAGAAACAGCTTGCCATCTGCGATTTTGAATGTCTCAGGATCTATTTCTACTTTTTCGTTGGTTGCACCCATTGCATAAGCGCACCAGCCACCATACTGCGGCTCATATTTTTTGTAGTCTTTTATAAATAATTCCTTATTGGCAGCATTGGAGAAATTATAAGTAACGCCATCTGCAAATGCCGAAAATTGTTTATTCCCTTTTACTGCTTTGTTCTGCGTAAAATAGGCCACCGGATCATATCCCTGGATGGCCACGCCCTTCTCAAGATTAAACTCTTTTGTTCTTATTGCAGACTGTGCATTTGCAAAACCCAGTGTAAATACTGCCAGCAATAGCATTACAATTATTCTTTTCATTTCTTCTGTTTTTAATTTGATTCTATTGATTATTTGTTTAGTGCCGGCCAGTAAGCATCTGCTGCCTTTATTTTGCCAGTAGTATCTTTCAACCACAATTCTTTCACTTTTAAACTGTAGTTCAAATACAACTTATTCCCAAATATTGTAAATGCATTGGGATCTGTAGGTGCAAGGTGATTTTCGCTGCAACCATACGCACAGTAGCCACCATACTGCGGCGCATACTTTTCCGGCGACAGTTTAAAACTATCCAGGTTAGCTTGGGATGCAAACTTCCATTTACTGCCATTCCAGTTATAACTATAACTATCGTTTCCTTCAACTGCTTTATGCTGTAAAAAATAAGCTACAGCATCATACCCCTTAATGGCATTGCCATTGGTGTTAAAGTACTTTACGTTTTGGGCACAAACACCTGCAGAAAATAATATTGCAAACAGGAAAATTGAAAATAATTTCATTGATTTTTATTTTTTTTTAATAATGAGAATGCAAAGATGCAACCTCTTTTAAAGGCTTAAAATGGATAATCGGCACAATGAGATGGACAATTTTTCCACCGGTAATGTCTATAGGAAAATACTTGAAATGATAGTGAACTCCACCCGCTACCTGCTGATTAGTGGTTAATTCCTTCAGCAAATAATTTTTCAAAGTTTTCCGGTATCGCTATTGTCTTCATTCATAATTGGCCTATAGCGCTTTTTTATTCTTCACCCGACTTATGAAGTGTCATCTCAGTTTCAGTTTGTAAGATTTTAATATTCTTGCTGGCTGCAACTAACCATTGCGGGCATAAATACCGGTAACCCTACGGTTAGCCTACTAATGATTGATTTTGTTTGCCAGTGAAATACTGGTTACAGTTTGCAATAACTTAGACCAAGCATTTGCATAAACCTTACAAAGAAGAAAAAATAATTTCTAGAGGAGGTGTTGCTACTGATCCAGGGTATCAATTTCCTGTTGAATAAATGTTTTTTTCTGAGAGGAAAGCGAATATGGAGGGTTGAAAAAAAGTGAATTACTGAAATCAATGCTTCGGCTGTTGATGATGGATGATTGTTTTACAAAATGCCTGCAAGGTTACCCGGGTTGCAGGTGCAATTCGGGCTATCACATTTTTTTGTCGGTTATCGCAAGTGTACTCACATTGAATGTTGATTGCATAACTTTTGTTTTAATTCTTTTGAATGATATGATAGAACAAAAGTAGAACTGAAGTAGGAGGATGTTGTTACAGCACTTTGGGAAACTGTTACAGAATTATGGCTTAGATATGATCAAGCAATCTTCTTTTGTCAGAGCCAACTTGTTTGAAGTGCGAAGGGGTTAGCCCGGTAATTTTTTTAAACTGTGCAGATAAATGTGCTGCACTGCTATATTCCATTTCAAAAGAAATTTCTAACAGCGTCATTTCGTTATATACCAATAGCTCTTTCACTTTTTCTATCCGCTGTTCAATACAATAATTTTCAATTGTACGGCCCTCTACGGACGAGAAGAAACTGCTCAAATAGGTATACTCATGATGCAGATGATGTGACAGGTAAGCAGAGAGTTTTAAGTTGGCTTCTTTTTCATCAACCTCATTCCTTGCTTTCCTTATTACCAGTTGTTTTATTTTTTCAATCATACTGCTCGTCCTATTATCAATCAATTGAAGCCCTATTGTAGCAAGGTTCTCACATAACAAATCCATTTGCTGCCGGGTTGTATTCTTTGGTAAGTGGATCTCCCCGGTAATAACCTGCTGAAACTCTATCGCTGAATTTTTTAAAATATTTTCCACCGCAAGGATGCAGCGATTACAAACCATATTTTTCACAAATAAAATTTCTGCAGACATAACACCCTGTTTTATATTTTAATCTTACTGTTATAACCTTAAACCCAGGCAGGTAATTTTTTAAAAATGTATAATAGATACAATCCATACACAATGTCAATGATGAAGCAGAACGACGGCCAATAGGCAGGAATATTCGTTTTTACAATCCCTCCATTGTGGTGAAATATATCCCACACACCATGAATTATTATTCCGTATGCGATTAGAGAAGTATTTTTAGAATAGCCGATTATAGCCATAAAATACAATAAAACTGCAAATGCAATCTCCAATATTATATAAGGTAAAGCATTGTCTTTTAAGGCAAAGCCAACATATATAAAGGCAATAGCCACCAAAATGGTTGCAGCAATAAGCTTTGTTGTAAAATATTTATTTAGTATCAATGAAACGATTATTAATACTACCGCTGCAATTACTCCCGAAATTGTCTCTATCATTTTAATGATTTTTAACTGAATTACAATTGTTCATAAATCTTTAAAGCCTATGGTACAAAGGTGGGGATGAAGGAGGTTTTTACAAATGACAATCACGTGTCAAAACCGGACAAAAACTATTAATAGCATTTTGAAAAAGAAATGCTGTAAAGGGGAGTTTTAAATGTTATTACACTGCATGCTTATACGGGCATTAATACCGTGTATCAGCAAGCCGGGTATCATTCGCAAGAACAACGACCCGGCTCTCAGTTTGTTTCACGAAAAGAAATTAACAGGGTTTTATTACCTGCCCCGTGTTTGCTCCGAATACACTTTTACGAAAACCATATTCAAGTTGCTGCATAGTAACAGGCGTATCACCGGGAAAGTACGGGAAGTACTGGGGAGAATTTTCAATAACGGTTGGGCTCACTGCATTAATACGGATCCCGTTTTCCAGTTCAATGGCTGCTGCCCTTACAAATCCTTCCACAGCTCCATTAGCTGCCGATGCATTGGCAAAGTTCTTTTGTGGATCATGCGTTAAGGCACCGCTGATTAAAGTGAACGAACCTTTTGCGTTGATGTAATCTTGCCCGATAAGAACGAGATTTATTTGCCCCATCATTTTACCTTCAATACCTTTCCTGAATTCTTTATCCGTAAGGTTTTTCCAGGGTCCAACGTAGGTGGGACCAGCGGTTGATATCAAGGCGTCAAACGGACCTACCTGCTTAAACATATTTTCGATAGACTCAGTTGAGGTAATGTCCGCCTGAATGTCTCCGTCTTTGGTAGCCACTCTTATTATTTCGTGTTCTTTTTCAAATGCTCCTGCTAAATGTTTTCCCATGGTGCCTGTTGCACCTACGATGATAATTTTCATTTTTTTGATGTTTTAGTTGTGAATTTTAATACAACAAAATTAGTTCGGCATAAATGCTCAGTGGTAGGACATGAATGCACTTAAGTAGGACTTATTTGAAATTTAAACGTGACAATTTCTCCCAAATGCTGAACACTGCATTTGGAAATAAATATGATGATTAAATTGGGAGAGCGAAAAATAATCTTGTAAAGGGGAAATATCTTGTAGTCTTTATTTTTCCTTCAAACTAATACAGTGCGTAGGGTGTATGGAATATTTTGTTATCGGAAATGCTTTTTCCTTTCCACTTCTGCCTTCAACCTTAAATTAATGTCAATGTTTGGTTTAGTAAAAACAAAAATTTTTGTTTTGTATTCCCTGGCTGAGGAATTGGTTACTGAGTCAGCTGCGTAAGCCGTGGCAAAGAAAGGCGCTGTTTCTGCCAGTTCATTTTCACTTCCCTTAAATTCTTTGACTCTTATAAAATTTTCAATTTTAGTATTTAAATTAAACCAGTTTACATAGTCAGCATTGAACGACACAGCTTTGAGTCCTTTATTGGAGGTATAGTAATTTATGGCTCCCGCTTGGCCATAGTTGTCACATAAAATCAATGTTTGATTTTTGTCTGGCAATGTATGATAGACGGAATCTACTTTCTGGGCTAACTCCTGCCAGCCGAGCATGTCTGCAATATCCTGTGGTAGTAAATGATCCTTGCCATCTTCCCAACGAAGTAATCCCAGGCTTTTAAATACCCTTTCATTTTTAATAACGTAATCCGGGCTCTTGTTTGTAAAAAACACATTGAATAAAAGCAAATAAAATAAAACAGGAACTGCTATGGTAATTAATTTCAGGTGTTTCTTCCATCCTGAGTTTAAGATGTTGCCAAGAAACACTGAACCGAAAGTTATATATATCGGGTACAACCCTAAAGCATAGTATCCTTTTGCTCTTAGGTACACAAAAAGTAACAGCGTAAATATTATTGACCAAAAAAGAAATTGATACTTTTTAAAAGGTTCGTAAAAAAGTAACGCATATAACGCTGCAGCAAATACCAGTAAGGAACCAACAGAATAGAAAAGTTGTTGTTGTAAGAAATCCCATCTGCTAACGTTTACCAACTGTGTTTTTGCCAGCTCATTTAAATGATGATATACCGGAAAGTTATTATTGTATTGCCATATGAGATTCGGCAGAATAAACAACACTGCCAGCAGCATAGAATAGTAAAGTGATTTTTTAAAGAATATCTTTCGTTGCTCAGCAACAAGCAGTGCAGGGAGAAGCCCGATAACTAAAAATACAATATCGTACTTGTTTAAAAAACCGATAGCAAATACAATGCTGCCAACATATAACCATTTTGAATTTTCTGATTGAAAGTATTTGATCAATACAAAATACAAAGTCGTCCAGGCTAAAACATCTAAAGATGTAGGCTGGTAAAAGAAATTCAACTTTAAGAGGGCAGAAAACAATACACAGGTTGCTCCCAATATCAATGCAAACAGATTACCGTTCAATGTTTCAATGGCTTTCCAAACCACTACGATAGTAAGTGCACCAAATAATGCGGGGAAAAACTTAATCCAAAATATAGTATTACCCAGCAGTTTAATGATATAGGAAATCCATGAAGTGACCGGGGGCAATGACTGATAACCCCAGGCTAAATGATTTGCCTGGTCAAGATGCAGGTATTCATCTCTGTGTAGGTCGTATTCATTATTTACTAAAAGATACTGTAATAGAAACTTTAGGAGG
>JBBQEA010000002.1:0-73357 GCA_038320245.1 Chitinophagales bacterium
CTTTATCAGCTTTAATGTCTATTTCACTTCTGCTGGCGTAGTCTTTTCCATAGGTGTAGTTGATGAAAACATCTATTTTCTCTGCAGGCACAAGATTGCTTTTATCAAAATCAGCCTTCATTATCGCAACATCCTTAAAAGAAAACTCGTTGATTAAATCTTGTTCTTGTTGTAAGTCTTTTACAAAAAAGGTATTGATTTCTTGGGTTGTTATTAAGGGTAAATTGCCGTTTTGGTAAGCTGTACCATTAATGGTATTATACCTCAGGTAAATACTATCGGTAGGCCGGTATTTGTTTACGATATCGCTGATAAGATAATAACTGTTAACAACCTGCAGCCGGTTTATTTTGGCAAGATATAAACAAAGTGTTGCTGCCTTGCTGGCTTTAGTAGTATATGGCTGCTGATCAAAAGCCCAGTCGTAATACAACAGCATGTAATGGAGGTAAGCTTTTAGCTCATTCAATCGTTGTTTTACAATGGCCGGGTCATTTTTTATTAGATTATCAGCCTCATGTACCAACTGTAAGTAAAGAGACATTTTGTATTTATTGTCCTGTATGCCATTTGATACGGTTACTGTTTTATCATCTCCCCACAATTGTAACAGCTTATAGATAGAAGCAGCGCCATTTCCAAAAAGATTGTAACAAAATTCATGCAGAGTGCTGTCTATCAAAATGCCATCTTTCATTTGTGTGTTGGCTGCTAGTAAAAAAGGCAGGCTCGCAAATTTGGCCGGCGATGCTTCCCACACAATGCCCTGGCTGTTTTTCTCTTTAAGCCTTTGTAAGGTGTTTTTTAAATCTTGCAGATAAAAAGATGGTGTGGCACCACTCCACTGTGGTAAGTTTAGGTAATGGTATTCAGAAATATTCTTTGATTTGCCATACCACCTGTTCAGCAGTCCTTTTGCACTGCTTTCATTTTGAAATGCAGTAGCAACTACCTGCACATCAATACTACTGTTAATGGTAATATTTGCAGATGGAATATCTGCATGACTATCGTACGCATATAACTGGAACCTTTTATCAGGGTACTTATTTTTGATAGAAGCAGTTATAAAATTGGCCAAGGTAAAATGCTGGTCGCTGGCTTTTAACAGTAATTTTGTTCCGCAACCATTGTTATCCGTTGTATTAGCCCAATGAGCACCGTCCGGAACTTCTATCCCTACATATTCATTGTTGTAGTTAAAGTTTCTAAAATAATCAGCATATATATCTTTGTTGTTGTAGATGGTATTTTTATAAGTTGAAAACTTTTGTTCAATACCGTTTCCCCAAAGTTGCATGGCTGCAGTATTATTTATATCCGGCACCGATTGTACAGTTGGCACTCTTGAACTATTATAAGGTGCAACATAGCAGGGATTGTTTTTTAATTGGGTTAAGTAGTCTGCTGTCATTATATCATCCCGGTGACCGGCAAATCTGTATGCACCCGTCATATTATTTCTTCGCTGATACAACGACCACTGGTGGCCATTTTCACCAAAATAGGTTTCCCAGTAGTAACTATTATCATTATCCATTGCCCAGGTATTGTGACCACCGCTTATAAACCAGTTTTTGTATTTGTATTGACAGGTATAAATAGTATCTATGCTTTTGAAGGGAGAAGAAAGTACAGGAATGATTTCCCAAATGGTACCTGGCTGGTAAAAGCGAAATCCTACCTGTTGAAGGTATTGGTAAATGCCAAAGTTGAGGCCATTATCCTGCGGAGCAGAAAAGGAAATAAAGCCACTGCCATTTCCTTTTACTTTACAAAACTGGTTGCCTGTGCCAGTTGAATCATATATTAAAACAATACCGGTAGCAGGTAAACTTGTATAAGGTAGTGCTGAAAAACTACTGCCCTTTATGGCTTTTTGCAAAAGCAGTGCCATGTCATTGGCTGTTGCCTGCAGTAGTTTTGATGCCTTTGCAGGATAATAAACAGTTTGACTATTTGCACTAAAGCAAAGTAATAAGCAAATTGTAATAAAAATGTTGCGGATTGTTGCCATAGCCTAAATTTTATAAATGGCTATTTTATTTGCAACAATTTTATTGCAATTGATTAATAGATACTTTTTCTGTAACCTTATTGCCATTGCACAGGTTGCAAAAGCTAAAGCCAGCATGACGGTATTGTTTATATCCATGTGAACAGATTGGGTTTATTAATCTGTTCCGATAATTACAGAAGCTATACCAATTGCTGAAACCTTTATCCGGCAAGGGTTATACAAAAAGAACGGGGATCGTTTTCTCCGTATTTTGGAAAAAAGCAGCTGTTATTCCAAAAATAGAAGAGACAATTTTATAAATGAAAGCAAGTTATAGGGAAGGCAATAAAATATGAATAAGAGTACTTGAGAAGTAATAGGTTTTTCTGAATCTACTAAAAATTAGAAGGGCATTTGTAAGTGCTGATGTTAAATGAAAAACACATTTCAGCGATGATGTACTGGTCTTTTTGTTTGCTCCAGCCACGTTGCCTGCCCTCGATGCCAATTGGAACACCCTTCTCGTAACTTCTGTCTTGCAATAAACCAGCGGTAGTTAATTGACCGTTTGGCAACTGGTCAAACTTATCAACTCCAATAAATGTAGTACTTACATCATCCAGGTAATCTGTGCTGGTAAGCCGGTGTGTTATCTGAAAGGATAGGTTTACCTTCTGACTTATATTGTATTTAATACCCATGCCGATTGGCACACAAACAGCCATGCTTCCATATGGTTTGCGTTTTATTCCATCAGCTCCTGCGTAGCCAATATTTTGCCCTTCTGTACCCAATGGACGTAAAAAAACTTTTTTGCCATCTAGGTAAGCATATGGGTTGTAGCTAAAAACGCCTAATCCCAGTGTTACAAAAGGGGTAAAGGAATAGGCAGGATCATTGGGCATGAATTTAAAAAAATTAAATTCGCCCTGTAAGGCAAACTCCCAGATATCAGTATTAAAACTTAGGTTTCTACTTTTTTGATAATCGTTTTTACTGTAAATATCACTAAACCCCAATTGTGCATAATGCGTACTAATTCTTAAGCCGAGGTAATTATTAAACTGCTTTCTAAAATAGACACCCACAGCAGGTTTAAGCCTGTTTAATGATGTATTTGTGTTAAGGTCGCCAAAATAATGGGCTGTGCCAATCGACACGCCAAATTCTCCCTGCAGCTCATTGCCATCAAAGCCAGGCTGTGCCATTACCGCACAAAAAACTGTACCCGACAATAAAATAGAAAGAATTATTTTTTTCATATGCACAAAGTAAAGGATTGTTTTTTAATATTGTTGCAGACAAAATTGTTAAAAAATTATATACGAAACGATTAAAAAAATATAAATATCATTGCCCCAATAATATGCCGCTAAACAGGTGTAAAAATATTTGGCAGGGATAAAAAATTATTTCCAAAAGTAACTGTCTCCAAATCTGCTTACTTTGTGACTAACAAATTCAATATGAAAAAATATTTTGTTTTAGTGTTGCTGACAATTAGTGTTTCTGCCAGGTCGCAGATTAAAAGTAACCAAGCCATTGCTGATACCTGGGCAGATAGTGTGCTAAAATCGCTTTCAAAAGACCAACGTATTGCCCAATTAATGGTGCTTCGGTTAACCAGTATAGATCCCCAAACAAAAATGCCCATTTACTACGATTCGTTGGTAGGCGCAATGGTGCAAAAATACAATATAGGTGGTGTCTGTCTTTTTCAGGGCGGTCCCGTAATGCAGGGTACCATTCTTAATAAATTACAACGTATGGCACAAACACCTATATTGGTTAGTATAGATGCAGAATGGGGCGTTGGCATGCGGTTGTTTGATAGCGTACAGTCATTGCCACACCAAATGATGCTGGGCGCAGTGCAGGATAGTAATATTATATACCAGTATGGAAAGTTGGTGGGTGAACAATGCAAAAGACTGGGCATACACGTAAACTTTGCTCCTGTAGTTGATGTAAACAACAACCCCAATAACCCCGTAATAAATGACCGCAGTTTTGGCGAAGACAAATATAAAGTTGCCCTGTTTGGTATTCAATACATGAAGGGTATGCAGGATATTGGCGTATTGGCCTGCGCCAAGCACTTTCCCGGCCATGGAGATGTTGAGGTAGATTCCCACAAAGACTTGCCCATTATAAACAAAAGCATGGCCCAGCTGGATTCGTTGGAATTATATCCTTTCAGGAAAATTTTTGAAGCTGGCATTGGCAGTGTGATGATTGCACATCTCTACATTCCGGCTATTGATACATCCGCCAACAGGGCCACATCAATTTCTAAAAATAATGTAACTGGATTGTTGAGAGACAAACTTGGCTATCAGGGCCTCACTTTTACAGATGCCTTGGAAATGCAGGGAGTAAAAAAATATTTTCCTGACGGTGAAGCTTCTGTGCAATCAATAATTGCCGGTAATGATATGCTTTGTTTACCGGGTGATGTAGAACAGGTAATTGAAAAAATTAAGGCAGCTATTGATAAAAAACTGATAAGCTGGGATGAAATTGATGAACATTGTAAAAAAGTATTGCTGGCAAAATATAAATACATAGGGATTAACTCAAAACCCGTTGTATTAGCCAACATAGCATCCGACCTCAATAACGGAATACCTGCCATGAAAAAAGTAGTTGCTGAAAATGCAATTACTGTTCTCAATAAAACAGGTAATGATTTTTTCCCATTAATTGCTACCAGCGAAATTGCCTATGTTGGCATTGGCTTAGACAGCAGTAATGCATTTGCAAGGAATATGGCTGAAACCTACAAAGCAGCAGCTTTTTATTTTAATTATAAAACAGATACCGGTAGGATTGCTGACATTATTGACTCAATAAGAAGCAAGTATAAAAAAGTGGTGATTGGTATTCATGCCTATAGCCGAACACCTTTTAATAACTTTGGCATAAGTGCTGCAGCCACACAATTAGTACAACAGTTACAGCAACAAACCAACAGTGTAAGTGTTGTTTTTGGCAATCCATACGCCATTAAAAACTTTTGTAATGCTGCTAATTTAGTTGCTTGTTACGAAGACGATACTATAACACAACAGGCTGCCTTCGATTTACTTCAAGGTAAAATTGCAGCTAAAGGGACATTACCTGTTACGGTTTGTGACGCCTATAAATATGGCAGCGGTATAAATACAACAGCTTCTTTTATGCCAGAAAAAAAAGCAATTAACTACGGCACTTTTAATGCGATAGATTCCATAGCAAACAGTGCAATTAGCAATGGCGCCACACCAGGATGTGTAGTATTGGCTGCTAAAGACGGTAAGATAGTTTACCACAAAGCCTTTGGGAATTTCAATTACGATGGCCTGGAAAAAACAGCTTACACATCGGTGTACGATATGGCATCCGTTACTAAAATTTGTGCAACTACGATAACAATAATGAAATTGTATGAAGAGGGAAAAATTGACTTAAAGCAAACGCTTGGTCACTATCTGCCGGTTGCAAAGGGAACTGACAAAGAGAACCTCACTATTGAAAATATTTTATTACATCAGGCAGGGCTTATAGCCTATATTCCGTTTTATAGAGAGATTGTTGATGCAGCTGGTAATCCCTTGCCCCATTACTTTTCTGCAATTAAAAACGACACATTTAGCATTAGAGTTGCAGAAAATTTATATCTGCGAAATAGCTGGAACGACAGTATGATGAGCCGTATACTACATAGCCCGTTATCAGCACCCAATAAATATGTGTACAGCGACAATGATTTTATTTTTTTAGGTAAGATATCGGAAGCAATAAATGGTATGCCACTGAATGAATATGTACAAAAAACATTCTACAAACCACTCGGTTTAACCAGCATCGGATTTAAGCCCAGGGAACATATGTCGTTGAATAGAATAGTACCAACAGAGCAGGAACCCATATTCAGAAAGCAATTGATAAGGGGCGATGTACACGATCCGGGTGCAGCAATGTTTGGAGGTGTGGCTGGGCATGCAGGTTTATTCAGCAATGCGTATGATTTGGCAGTAATTATGCAGATGCTGCTGAATGGGGGTACTTTTAATGGTAAACGCTATTTAAAAAAGGAAACAATTGATTTATTTACCGGGTACCATAGTGCTATCAGCCGCCGTGGTTATGGATTTGATAAGCCGGAGAAGGACAACCGCAGCAAGCCTGAACCTTACCCTAGTTATTCCTCCTCCCCACTTACATTTGGTCATACAGGATTTACCGGTACCTGTGTATGGGCAGACCCTGCAAGTAATTTGGTGTTTGTATTTCTCAGTAACAGGGTAACGCCAGATGGCAACAGTCCTATACTGTCAAAACTAAATGTAAGACCTGCAATATTGGAAGCAATATATGTTGCATTGGGAATTGACGCAAAAAAATTCATGCTTCACCAGCTAAACTTTAAATCAGGCAGGTAAGCCAGGTAAGCCGTTCTTTTCATTTTTAATAATCCGTGATCTCTGCGGAACTTTCGGGCAGGTGTTCATAATAACCTTTCCAGGCATAGTAGCCAAAAATTGCCAGTCCAACACAGATGGGTAAAAAGATGATGAGAATGATACTCCATTGCAACGTAATATTTGCTTTGGTTGCCTCGTGAGCATGACCAATTTTTTCTGCAGCCTGCCAGAATAAAAAGATGATAATAGACGGAGCTAAAAGCATCCAGATTGCTCCAAGATATTTTTTTAATGCGTTCATATTTGTTGTATTGAATAGTGATAAAATTAGTCCATTACATTTGTGTCAATCTTGTTGCGCAAGTAAATGGTTCCGATGATTAAGCATAAAATAGCCACGCCAACCGGATACCATAAACCCGCCAATGGATCGCCATTTGGATTGGCATCTGTTTTAGTAAATTCCACAATCAGCGTTCCTAAAAAAGGTACCAAGCCACCAAACACACCATTGCCTATATGGTAAGGAAGCGACATTGAAGTGTACCTGATTTTTGTAGGGAATAACTCTACCAAAAATGCAGCCATCGGACCATATACCATAGTAACGTACACCACCTGTATAAAGATGAGGAATACCATCCACCAATAGGTATTGTTATCAAGCGTTTTTTCTAGGATTACACCTGGTTTAGCAGACTTTTTTTCTATCATCCCATACGTTACACCCTTGGGCAATGAAGCCCCATCGACGAACTTTGTTTTAACCAAAACTGTATCCATGGAGGCCGGGTTATCTTTATTTGCAGCGATGTAACCAATGGAAGCAGTGTTGCCGGTGAAGTCAGCAGCAAAGTGAATGGTATCTACTTTTGTATAAGTAAATTTTGCGCCATCCGTATAAGCGGTATCATATTGAGTGGATACCAGCATTTTCTTTTTATCGTTTGCATCAACATGGCCTATGGCGGGGCCTACAGTAGTCTTGGATAAATCTACCAACGCTCTTTTATTGGCAGGGTCGGTCCATTTTACAAAATTTTTGTAGATGGGAAAATAAGTACAGATGCCCAATAACATACCGAGCAGCATGATCCATTTTCTTCCGATTTTATCACTCAGTGCGCCAAAGATTACAAAGAAAGGAGTGGCAAATAAAATGGCCAGCATCAGAATATTTCTCGACTCCGTAAAGTTGATCTTACAGATATTTTCGATAAATGTTTGTGCATAAAACTGACCGGTGTACCAGATAACACCTTGCCCCATAACGGCACCAAACAACGCCAGTAACACCATTTTAAAATTTGCCCGATGCCCAAAACTTTCCTTCAAAGGATTTACAGAAGTTTTCCCTTCGGCTTTTACTTTTGCAAACATGGGCGATTCACTCATGCGCATCCGGATTACAACAGATACAATTACCAGCAACAACGAAATCCAGAAAGGATAACGCCAGCCGCCCCATTCAGACGCAAATGTTTCAACACCCTGTCCCTTGCGAATGAGCAGGATGATACCCAATGCCAGAAAAAGACCAAGCGTTGCCGTGGTTTGTATCCAGCTTGTCCAATAGCCACGCCTGTGTGAAGGTGCATGCTCGGCTACATAAGTGGCCGCACCACCATATTCGCCGCCCAGAGCAAGCCCTTGAACGAGGCGAAGAATTAAAACTAAAATAGGTGCTGCCCAACCGATGGTTTTAAAACCGGGTACCAAACCAATACAAAAAGTGGAGCCTCCCATTAAAACAAGCGTCAGTAAAAAAGTATGTTTCCTTCCAATCAAATCACCCAGTCTTCCAAAAACCAATGCACCAAAAGGACGAACAATAAAGCCGGCTGCAAATATTGCGAGCGTACTTAGCAACGCAGAAGTTCCCGAATCTTCCGGAAAACACTGTTTTGAAATGATGGTAGCAAGCATGCCGAAAATATAAAAATCGTACCATTCGATCAGTGTACCCACGGATGAAGCACCGATAATAAAGCCCATGCCTTTTTCTGAATGATCAGGTTTACTCATAAGTATTCTTGTTTTTTGTTTATTTTCTTAAAATATTTAATTGATTGTTTTATGGCAAGTGTATTTTGTTTATTTAAACGGCTTTTCAGCAACTTTACCTTCTGTATAAATCGCAGCCTATACTGCTGTCGTATACTTCATCTCTCTTCGAAATTTAAATTTAACGGAAATAATTTCTAATCTGGTCGATACACGAAAAACATTTTATAATTCGCTTTAATTTATTTCAATGTGTGTCATAAGCCTCTACGGAAAAGGGTTTTGCGCCTTCGTTTAATATTTAGCCAATTAGTAATCCGGAAATTCTTATTTGTCTGGGCCAGAAATGTTTAATTAATTCTATGTTGTTTTTAGCAGTATATGTTTTTACAGTACCGATAGTACCAATGTATTCCAGATAGCACTTTGTATTAACTGTTTTGAAAGATTTGTAGCAATGTTGCGAACTAAATATGCCGTCTTTCTTTAATAATGACATTTTAATCAAATCTTGGGATTGATATCTTAACGCACAATCTGTTTCATTTATAAATTATAACGGTGTAATTATATTTTTTTATCAAATCGATCCTTAAACAGCAAAATATATCCATTACCCTTTAAGAATGTTTCCTAATTTTAATATTCAAACAAAAGCTCGCCATGACCTATCCATTTAAGATCAATTCTTTAGAACAGTATCACGAAGACTATAAAAAAAGTGTAAACCAGCCGGAAGAATTTTGGGGGGATGTGGCTTCCAATTTTTACTGGAGAAAAAAATGGGATAAAGTATTGGACTGGAATTTTACTGAACCAAAAGTTGAATGGTTTAAAGGTGGCAAACTCAACATCACCGAGAACTGCATTGACCGGCATTTAGAAACCATGGCGGAAAAACCTGCCATTATCTGGGAGCCTAACAACCCTGAAGAAAGAACAAGGATTGTAACCTACGCCCGTTTACATAAAAGAGTTTGCCAGGTTGCGCAGATGTTAAAAAACAATGGCGTAAAAAAAGGCGACCGGGTCTGCATCTATATGGGCATGATACCCGAGCTTGCTTACGCCATATTGGGATGTGCCAGAATTGGAGCGATACACAGCGTGGTATTTGGTGGCTTTAGTGCACAGAGCATTGCAGACAGACTGTTTGATGCACAGGCAGACTATATTATTACCTGCGACGGCGCTTACCGTGGCGGAAAAGACATTCCGCTAAAAAGTATCATTGATGATGCTTTGATTGGTAACCGAACCATTAAAAAAGTAATTGTTTATACCCGTACAAGAACGCCGGTTTCGATGATAAAAGGGAGGGATGTATGGTGGGAAGATGAAATGGACCATGCTGAATTTCAGGTAGAAAAAGGTGGGGTGGTTTCGTTTCCGGCAGAGGAAATGGATGCAGAAGATCCTTTGTTCATTTTATATACCTCTGGCTCCACCGGTAAACCCAAAGGGGTTGTGCATACAATTGGTGGCTATATGGTTTGGACAGGATACACATTTGTAAACGTATTTCAGTACAACCAGGGTGATGTTCATTTTTGTACAGCCGACATTGGCTGGATAACCGGACATAGTTATATCGTTTATGGTCCGCTCAGTGTGGGTGGTACATCGGTTATGTTTGAAGGCATCCCAACATGGCCTGACGCCGGGCGTTTTTGGGACATAGTAGATAAATACAAAGTAAATATTTTATATACCGCACCTACTGCTATCCGCAGTTTAATGAGCTTTGGTCTCGATCCCCTCAAGGGTAAAGATCTCTCTTCGTTGAAAGTATTGGGAACAGTTGGTGAGCCCATCAATGAAGAAGCATGGCACTGGTACGACGAATACATTGGAAAGAAAAAATGCCCGATAGTGGATACCTGGTGGCAGACAGAAACGGGTGGAACGCTGATATCAAACCTGGCAGGTGTAACGCCGGCAAAACCAAGCTGGGCTTCGCTTCCAATGCCCGGAGTGCAGCCAATACTGGTAGATGAAAATGGCCTTGAGATAACTGAGAAGGATGAACACAATATGCTGAAAGGGAATCTCTGTATAAAGGCACCATGGCCTGGAGTTTTAAGAACTACCTGGGGCGATCATGAACGTTGTCGCACCAATTATTTTGCCACCTATCCCGGATTTTATTTTACCGGTGATGGTGCTTTAAAAGATGAAGATGGCAACTATCGAATCACAGGAAGGGTGGATGATGTATTGAATATTAGTGGCCATCGGATTGGTACTGCAGAAGTAGAGAATGCCATCAATATGCATTCCGATGTAGTAGAAAGTGCCGTGGTTGGTTATCCGCATGATATCAAGGGGCAGGGCATTTATGCTTTTGTAATTTACAACGGCCATCACGGCGATGAAAACCTGCGCCGCCAGGATATCTGTCTGACGGTTTCAAAAATTATAGGCCCCATTGCCAGGCCAGATAAAATTCAATTTGTAACCGGACTGCCAAAAACAAGAAGCGGTAAAATTATGCGCCGCATTTTAAGAAAGATTGCAGAAGGTGAAACCGCCATGGGTGATACAAGTACACTGTTGGATCCGGGAGTGGTGGATGAAATCATCGCTAATAAAATTTAATAGAATGCGCCTGCCGGCGAACTGCCTGTCTTTTCAATAAGACAGGCAGTTGCATGAAATCTTCTAAGGCACTAGGTATTTATAATATCGGGTTATTTACGCTGGTAATAATGCAATTTTATTAGATAATATCAAGACAAAGGGTTCAAAATATTTTATTTCTCTTAAGGAGATAATACAATTTTCCGTTCGGGACGTTAAACAATATTTGTATCCACTATTTTCTGTTATGCAACCAACAAGCTTTCCCACATTCGTTTACTTTATACATATTTCAATTAATTTCACAAATCGATTGGGTATTATATAAAATTATTCGCATGGAAACTGGTTTTTGATTTTTTTTTAATTACATATGAAATAATAAGTTATTTCATATCGTTTGGGTATTGGAGAGTGATGGGAAGGAAAATTAATTGAACACAAAAATGATACGATATAATAAAAAGTTATTTATTTTCAATATAAACGAAACCTGGTTTAACTACGAAAACAGCATTTGGAATATTTTTAAACTGAATGTTTTTATGCATGTTAAAAATGCAGATAGTAAAAAGAAAACAGGCAAACTGGATATTTCGCATACTTTGGAGCTTGATCTTGAACAAGATACAGCCGTAATTTTTTCTAATTTCTCTAAACAAATACGACAGCAGGTTAAAATTGCCGAAAACGAAGGCACTACTTGTTATTTTAGCCATGAAATAGAAAAGTTTGCTGATTTTTTTAATGATTTTGCAATAAAAAAAGAAACATTTACTACCAGCAAAGAAAAAATCCTTGAGCTGGGAGAATCCGTTAAGTTGAGTTTTGCTGAAAATAATGGTCAGGTATTAGCTGCCCATAGCTACCTGGTTGACGAAAAAATTGGTATTGTAAGACACCTTCATTCAGCCACAAAAAGACTAGACGAGCAGTTTGACCGAAATTTAATTGGCAGAGCCAATAAATATCTTACTACAAAAGATATTTTATATTTTAAAGAACAGGGATATAAAATATTTGATTTTGGCGGATTTGCCAAGGATACAGAAGACGAAAGTTTAAAAGGAATCAATAACTACAAACTATTGTTTGGAGGCAAGGTTGTTCCATGTTATAATTACTATTCTTATGGTTATTGGTATTTAAAAAGTTTATCAAGAATTTTAGGGTTATCAGGAAAATTATAACCTTATTATTTATTCCGGCAAACCTATTTATAGAAACAATTTTACTTACATGAATTTTAAAAAAATATATCATAAGTTTTTTTGCATAATGCAATGGAATATTGGTATTTCCAGGGGAGATATTAAGCAAATTATTAGAGATAAGAAATGTAATTTATCATTTAAATGGCTCCCGCTAAATGGTAGCGGTAAATCCATAGCTGATCCATTTTTGTTCAGGTCGAAGGAAGGGCAGCTAAATGTTATTTATGAAGATTTTTCAATGGTAGATCTTAATAAGTATGGCACACTGGAAATGTTTACTTTAAGCGAAGAATTTAATATAATCGCAGCGCAAAAAATTCTTGATACAAAAAGTCATATCTCCTATCCATTTGTTTTTAAAGAAAATGGAACTACCTATATTATCCCGGAAAGCCGTAAAAAAAACAAGGTATCCAGCTATGAATATGATTTTGATACAAATACGGTTAAAAATGAAAAAGTATTAATTGACAATTGTCCTTTATTGGACTCAACTGTTCTTAAATATAATGACAAGTATTGGTTATTTGCAACGTTAGGAGATAATTTATACGATCACAGTAAGTTATATATTTATTATGCAGACAACCTGCATGGCCCTTATACTGCACATCCCAAAAACCCGGTAAAATTTAGTTTAAAAAGTTCCAGGCCAGCAGGAAACTTCATAATTGTAGACGGTGAAATTTACAGGCCATCTCAAAATTGCGAAATGCATTACGGGCATTCAATCACTATAAATAAAATAATAAAACTTGATGAATTTGAATTTATAGAACAACCGCATTTAGAACTTAGTGCAGAAAAAGGAAGCGGATTTAATGAGGGTTTACATACTATAAATATTTTGGATGATATAATAGTAATTGATGGAATAAGGATGGTATTTAAGCCTTTTTTGAAAGGACAATTGTTTTTTAAAAAGAGATTGAAATCGAAAGATTCAATTTGAGATTTATTATAAAATCAAAAAAGAAATAGGACTCTAATTGTCTTTTTTTGTTAGTTTTTAATTTTTGATGAAAAGTCAATAAAGAATAAAATTTTAATTTTTCTATTAATGAACTTAGTTTTTATATCAACTGATAGTTATCCTGATATGCACGCAGCTGCTATAAGGCATACCACACTTGCAAAAGGACTAGTGGAGTTAGGGCATACAGTTGACTTTATATTGCTTTCACCACAAAATTGGAGTGGCAAAAGCGAGCTCAATTATTTTGGTATAAAATTTAAAACGCTAAACAGTTACACAGGAGAAAACAAAGTATTAGTAAATTATTATAAACTGAAGGCTGTATTTAAAGCCAGAAGAATTTTACAAGAAAAGGCAATAATAAAAAAAATTGATTCACTTGTTATTTTTACAATTGAAGTTTGGCCTATTTATTTCTTAGTAAAAAAGGCTCATGCATTGAATCTAAAAGTTTTTCATGAAAGAACTGAATTGCCATATGTTGTTAGAACATCAACAACTTTAGGAAAAGCAAATCTCAATTTTTATTTAAATAATCTGTTACCTCGTTTTGATGGAATATTTTTAATAAGTGATAAGTTGATGGATTACATCAAGAAATTTAATGTTGCTACGAAAAAACTTTTAACGGTAGTTGACCTTTCATTTTTTAAAACCAATAAGCCAAGCCAATTCCCTTTTCCATATATTGGTTATTGTGGCACAATTAGTGGCAATAAGGATGGAGTTCCCATTTTAATTGAAGCATTTGCAAAAATATCGCATCAATTTCCCGAAGTAAAATTAGTGTTGGTAGGTAATGATGCAAATAAAGCAGCAATAAAAGACACATTAGATGCTATTACCAAATTTGGATTGGAAAGTAGAATTGTTTTTTGTGGTTTAATTGAAAGGGAAATGATGCCTGTAATTTTAGGTAATGCCCAAATATTAGTAGTTGCAAAACCAGATAATGAACAAAACTCTGGAAATTTCCCTATTAAAATTGGAGAGTATCTTGCAACAGGTGTTCCAATTGTGGTTACAAGTGTTGGTGAAATTCCATTATATATCAAAGATGGAGAAAGCGGTTTTTTAGCTGTTCCCGGCAGTTCTGAATCTTTTGCTGATAAGATGAGGACTGCATTGGAAAATCCGGATAAATCAAAAATAATTGGGCTAAATGGAAGAGCGATTGCAGAAAAATTATTCGATTATCAATTACAGTCAGCCATAATGGCGAATTATATAAAAGAAATAAATGAAATTTAATGAGTGTTAAACTGACTATTTCGGGAGACTTTTGTATAACTCCCGCTTACCTTTCAAAAAATTTAATTAATGATGAAACAGGCAAACTGTTTTATGAATCGGATATTAATATTGTAAATCTTGAATGCCCGGTAAACCTTGCCGGAGAAGAAAATAAAATAATTAAAGTCGGACCCCATTTACAAACAAAAGAAACTATTTTTAAATACCTTAAGCAACTCAATGTTACAGCCGTAACATTAGCAAATAATCATATTCTCGATTACGGTACGCAGGGATTGCAAAACACAATAGATAGCTGCACTAAAAATAATATAGCATATACAGGTGTTGGAAACAATTTACAAGAGGCAGCTATACCACTCGTTCTCGAAAAGAACAATCTTCGTATTGCAATAGTAAATTTTTGTGAAAATGAGTGGTCTATAGCAGGTGATAATACTGCAGGAGCAAACCCTTTAGATATAATTGTTAATGTTGCGCAAATAAAAAAAGCTAAAACATTAGCTGATTTTGTTATTGTAATAATTCATGGTGGCAGCGAGCTTTATAATTTACCTAGCCCACGTATGACTAAACAATATCGTTTTTTTGCTGAAAATGGCGCCGATGCAGTAATTGGACATCATACACACTGCCTTGGTGGCTATGAGATACACAACGGTGTCCCCATTTTTTATGGTTTAGGCAATATGATATTTACCACAGCAAGCGAACATGCCAGCTGGTTTACCGGTGTTACCGTACAATTAATTTTACAAAAGAATCATCCTGTGCAATGGGAACTTATTCCTACAGGGCAATCTTCTGAAACATTTGAACTAAGTATTTTAGAGGGGGAAAAAAAGCAACAGACGCTACAGGAAATTGAAGGCTATTCTTTGATAATTGCAGATGTAAATAAATTAAAAGCCGAATGGGTTTTATTTGTAGAAAAAAGAAAAGAGCAATACTTGATGACTTTTTCAGTTATTAGTATTATACCCTTTAAAATTATTAGGGGAGCTTTTAGGCGTTTGGGATTAGTGCATAAACTTTTCCCTCAAAAATACCTGTTAGGAATAATGAACTATATTTTTTGTGAAGCTCACCTGGATGTAAGCAAAGAAGTACTAAACAATAAACTATATAACAAATGAAATTAGCAATACACGAGGGAACGAATTTTGGCGCCAGATGGGTTAAATATTGTATTGAAAACTCCATCTCCTACAAACTGGTATCCTGTTATGATACTGATATTGTGCAGCAGTTAGAAGATTGCGATGGTTTAATGTGGCAATGGACTCAAGAGGATTATAAAGGAATACTTTTTGCAAGACAACTAACGCTTTCATTAGAAAAAAAAGGTAAAAAGGTTTTTCCAAATGTAAATACAGCATGGCACCATGATGATAAGGTGGGTCAAAAATATTTATTAGAATGCATCGATGCCCCCCTGGTAAAGTCGTATGTTTTTTATTCAAAAAAAGAAGCTGAGGCATGGATGGAGAATACTACTTTCCCAAAAGTTTTTAAATTAAGAGGAGGTGCAGGTTCAACTAATGTAAAATTGGTAAGAACAAAACGCCATGCACAATCATTCATTAATAAAGCTTTTGGTAAAGGATTTTTACAAATAAACAGATGGGACAGGTTAAGAGACAGATTTTGGCAACTTAGAAGAGACAGAAGCTTTGCTGCATTAAAATATGTAATCAATGGCATTGGCAGATTATTTATACCCACAGAATTGGCAAAATTTTCCCAACGGGAAATGGGCTATATATATTTTCAGGAATTTTTGCCTAATAATGACCACGACAGCAGGCTTGTAGTGATTGGGGACAGATGTTTTGCCGTTCGCCGGTATACAAGAAAAAATGATTTCAGAGCATCGGGAAGCGGTCTTAAAGCTTATGATAAAGAGTTGTTTGATCATCAATTTATAAAATTAGCATTTGAAACTACTAAGAAATTGGGTGCACAATCTGTTGCATACGATTTTATTTGGGATGGAGATATACCCAAAATAGTAGAGATCAGTTATTGTTTTGTAACAGGTGCATTTTATGATGATTGCCCTGGTTATTGGGATAGTAATTTGGTTTGGCATGCAAAAAATGTAAACCCACAATACTTCATGATCGAAGATTTTTTAAATGAAATAAATAACGGGAATACAAAATAAATTATTAATAAGCTTTAGCATTTTTTTTACAAGAAAAGCACCAGTTAATTTTTAAAAAATATTTAAATCTAATTGCATTATTTGTTTGAAAATAATACAGTTGTTTTTATTAATCTAAAAAACCAGATACTTAATTGATTTAAACTGCTAATATTTCAATATTACAGTGTTAGCTTTAATTCTAAAAGTAGTTATCAGGTTCTTTTAAGTCTTTACAAATATTACAAATGATAAAAATTTTAATATTAAATGATGAGCTGATGAGGGGCGGCAAGGAGCGGCGAATTGCCGAACTTGTAAAATACTGCAAGCTGCACTACCAAATAATATTTGAGATAGCGATAATGCATGAAAACATAGAATATGAAGATATTTACGAGACGGGATATAAAATTCACACATTAAAATGGGGACAAAACACAAAAATTGAAAATTTTAAAAGACTGTTTGCAATAACAAAATCATTTAATCCTGATGTCATCCATTCATGGTCAAGTATGACGGATGTAATTGGGCTTTTTTTAAAAATGTGTACCGGTAAAAAACTTATATCCAGCATGATTGCAAGGGTTATACCTTATCGCAGTTTAAAGGATAAGGATTACAGAAGGGCATTGTATACATTTCCTTTTATGGATTTTATTACATCCAACACAAAGGCAGGAATTGAAAGATACCACGCCCCAAAACGGAAAAGCATCTGTATTTATAACGGGTTCAATTTTGAAAGGAGCAAGAACTTGCAGAAGGCCGAAATACTAAAGAAACAACATAGCCTGGAAAACAAGTTTGTAGTTGGAATGGTAGCAGCTTTTGCTCAAAGAAAAGATCAGGAAACCTTTATTTCTGCAGCACTTTCTTTACTAAAAAAGTTTCCGGGTAAAATTGCATTTGTGTTAATAGGGTATGGTGTTTACGAAGAAGATAGAAGGAAACAAAGCGGAGAACACTTTCAAAAAGATATAATATTTACAGGGGTCTGCAACTTTGTTGAAGAATACGTTAATATTTTTAACGTGGGGGTGCTTTGTACCAATAGCGAATTTCATGGTGAAGGCATTTCAAATGCTATCCTTGAATATATGGCGTTGGCTAAACCAGTAATTGCATCAGATGGTGGTGGAACCGAGGAAATTGTTGATGATAAAATAACCGGGTTTCTAATAAAGCCGAAGCAACCTAAACTTTTAGAAGATAAGATAATTTATTTAATGAATAATCCTGAAGAAGCACGGGAAATGGGCTTAAGAGGTCAATTAAAAATTCGACAACATTTTTCGATAGAAGCAATGTGCAGTGAATTTATAAAAGTTTACGAAAAGCTGATTGGTAAATCAATTCCGCAACTACCTCTTTGAACAAATTGAGTAAACTTATTTCATCTGAAAATAAAATTAGATCGATTTTATTAAATTTCTGGCAACTGCTTCGATAGTTTCTTTTTGCTAATGAATGTGTATTTACCATTTTGAATTATCAGTAATTAAAGAATGCAATGACAATAATTATTATTAACTATCGTTTTTTTATTTCAGGTGGTCCGGAAAGATATCTATTTAATGTAATTGATCTTTTACAAAAAAATGGGCATACGGTTGTACCATTTAGTGTTAAACACAATAAAAACAATCCAACCCCATACGAAAACTATTTTTTAGATGCGATAGGTGATGGAGATGAAGTATATGCAAATGAGTATAACAAAACTGATTTTGACACGATAAAAAAATCTTTGGGTAGAATGTTATATTCCAAAGAAGCAAAACGGAAATTAAAGGTTTTAATAAATGATGTAAAGCCCGATTTAATATATGTGCTGTATTATCAAAATAAGATTTCTGCCAGCATTTTTGAAGCAGCAGATGAATCTAAGATACCAGTTGTAATTAGAATTTCAGATTTTGGACAAATATGTGCCAATTCATTGCTATACAGATCGCAACAAAACGCAATTTGCGAAAAATGTGTACATGGAAGTAAGTGGAATGCGGTTAAATATAAATGTGTGCAAAATTCGTATGTCTATTCTGCTGTAAAAGCTGCTTCTTTAACGATTGCAGAAAGTATTGTTAAGATCAGACACAAAATAGATGCTTACGTGGTGCCTTCAACTTTTACAATGCAAAAGCTGTCGGAATATGGTATTGATAATAAAAAATTAAATCATATTCCTACCTTTTTTAACGATGAAATGGTAGCAGCTACATCCAGTATAAGTTATCAACCTTTTGCGTTATACGTTGGAAGAATAGTTCAGGAAAAAGGATTGCTCACTATGATTAAGGCTTTTGTAAATACAAATTTAAACCTTAAAATAATTGGGTTTTCGGACAATATGTATCAGCAGGAACTGGAGAAATATTTAGCCGATAAGCCGCATAACATTGAGTTTTTGGGCCGAAAAAGTTTCCATGAAATAATTCCCTTTTTACAAACATGCGCCTTTACAATTGTACCATCGGAAGTTTATGATAATTTCCCTAATTCGGTTTTAGAAAGTTATGCATTTAAAAAAGCTGTAATTGCAACAGATTTAGGAAGTTTAAAGGAAATGATTGATGATAGAAAAACAGGGGTTTTATTTAAAATGCAGGATGAGACAGATCTCAGGGAAAAAGTTATTGAATTACTAAATAATCCGAATTTGTGTGAACAGTATGGCATAAATGGATTTAAAAAATTAGAAGACGAATTTGGAGCAGAAATGCATTACGAGAAGCTGATGAATGTTTTTTCGGGTGTATTAAAAAAGGATATGCAGGTTGTAATGTCTTAGTTAAATTAATCAGCAATATATCAAGCTGTACAAAGTTTTCTGAAGTGAGATAGCCAAATTTAGCAGCGGTAACAGATTGCTGAAATAATTATAATAGTAGGTTGGTTTATGGTTTTTTAATTAACAAACTTAAATGGAGTAAAAAAAATAACAATGAGTAAAAAAAAGATCTACATCGCAGGTTCTGGCGGTATGTTGGGTGAAGCATTTTATCACCAGTTTAAAGATGAATATGAAATTAAATGCACGGATAAGGATGTTAATGAAACCTGGCTATCCTATTTGGATTTCAGGGATTTGGCAGCCTATAGAAAAGATGTATATGATTTTAAACCCGATTATTTATTTCACCTGGGAGCATATACCAATCTTGAATATTGTGAAGAAAATGCAGAAGATACTTATGCTACAAACACCATGTCGGTTGAAAACGCAGTCTATATTGCAAATGAACTTAACATCCCCATGTTATACATAAGTACGGCTGGTATATTTGATGGTGCCAAAGAATTATATGATGACTGGGATTTGCCCAATCCCCTGGGAGTATATGCAAGATCTAAATACATGGGTGAAAGATATGTTGCAGAAAACGCCCGCCGCTTTTTAATTTGCCGTGCAGGATGGATGATGGGTGCAGGTCCAAAAAAGGATAAGAAATTTATCCAAAAATTAATGCAGCAATTAAAAGATGGTAAAAAAGAGTTGTTTATCGTTGATGACAAAGACGGTACACCAACATTTACACACGACTTTGCAAAGAATGTTAAGGCATTAATACAAAATGAATATTGGGGATTGTACAATATGGTTTGCGGCGGACAGACAAGCAGACTGGAAGTGGCAGGAGAATTGCTAGTGCAACTGGGATTAAACGACACAGTGAAAATAACCAGTGTAAAATCTGATTATTTTAAAGAAATTTATTTTGCAGAACGGCCTCCATGTGAAAGACTGGTAAACCGTAAACTGGAGTTGCGCAACCTGAATTTAATGCAGGATTGGAGAGTGGCTTTGAAACAATACATTGACCAATATTATCAAGGGTATCTAGATTAGTTAAATGGAAAAATTAAGAATTGCTGCTTTTGGAGGCTTCCGTTGTATACCTCCCAAGGCTGGTGCTGCAGGCTCCGATAAAATTGCATTTGAGCTTTATCCCAGAATTGTTGGTAAAGGGCATGCCCTGTTGGCGTATTGCAGAATTTATCCAAACGATAAGGATGTGCAGCATACTCAATACGAAGGTGTACAAATAAAATATTTTAAAACTGTTCAAAAAGCCGGCTTTGATACACTCGTACATTCAGCTAAAGCCACATTCGATGTAATTTTTCACAACACGGCAGATGTAGTTCATCTGCATAGTGGTGCTAATAGTATTTGGGCAATGCTTTTAAGAGTTGCAGGCAAGCGGGTTGTTATCAGCCAGTTTGCAATGGATTGGAAGAGGGATAAATGGCCATGGTATGGTAAACTATTTTACATGGTTTCAAATTACCTTACTGCTTACTGTCCCAATGCAGTTGCTTTCGACAATGTTTTTACCAAAGAATATTTCGAGAAAAAATTCAATAGAAAATATGATTTCATTCCATATGGATCTGAAGTAAAAACACCGCCCGCCAACATTGACATCCTAAATAAATTGGATATCAAACTGGGAGAATATTTTTTATTTGTGGGGCGATTTATCCCCGATAAAGGACTTCATTTGCTGGTAGCGGCTTTTGAGGCATTAAATACGGATAAAAAATTGGTTTTAATTGGAGGTTCTCCCAATCCAAACGAGTACGAGGCTAACGTTAAAAAGACGAATGATAAGCGTATCGTTTTTCCAGGTTATGTGTATGGGGATGATACCAACATTTTAATGAAAAATGCTTACGCATATGTGCAGCCTTCCTTAATTGAAGGCTTGTCGCCTGTAATTCTTACTGTAATGGGGTTAGGAGTTCCTTTGATATGCTCTGATATCGTCGAGAATAAATTTATTTGTGGCGAAAATGCTACCACCTTTATTTCTGGTGATAAAGCAGCTCTCGGGAATCAACTTCAATACGTTATTGACCATAATGATGAAATAAAGGCGAAAGCGGAGGCCGGTGCTATAGACATAAAGGAAAGGTTTAATTGGGATACAATAACTGATCAATATATCAGTTTACTTAAAAAACAATAAAAGAAGATATGCTAAAAATTGCTTTAATAGGGGCTGGAAAGATGGGGATATCCCATTTATCGATATTAGGTGGATATGCAGATGCAGATATCGTTGGTGTTTGCGATACCTCTAAAATGGTAACTGATTTTTTATCCAAACAAGGAAAGTTTAACTGCTTTGCAGACTACAATAAAATGATTGCAGAAACTAAACCGGATGCGGTTGTAGTAGCAGTTCCAACCAAATTTCATTATAGCATTATAAAGGACTTATTAGAAAAAAATATTCACGTTTTTGCTGAAAAGCCTTTCTGCCTTAATTATGAGCAGAGTGAAGAATTGGTTGCGTTAGCAGCAAAAAACAAGTTGGTTAACCAGGTAGGTTATCATAATAAGTTTATAGGAACTTTTAAGGAAGTTAAACGAATAGCTAATAGTGGTGCCCTTGGTGATATCTATCATTTTATTGGTGAATCGTATGGTCCGGTAGTAGTAAAAAAGAAAGCGGAAACCTGGCGGTCAGATCCTGCAGAAGGTGGCGGATGTTTATTGGATTATGCATCGCATGTAATTGATCTTCTAAATGGAATTTTATCTCCGGTAAAGTCTGCAAAAGGTACTTTACTTAAATCTATTTATTCTGGAAAAGTAGAAGATGCAGTGTATTCCCTACTCGAAATGCAGTCGGGACAAACTGGTTTACTTTCAGTAAACTGGAGTGATGATACCTACCGTAAAATGTCAACCTCAGTAACTTTGGTAGGTACGCAAGGAAAGCTGGTATCCGATGCCAACGAATTAAAAGTGTTTTTTAAAGAAGACAATGCGCTTGCAGGATATTCAAAAGGATGGAATGTAAAATACATAACAGAGTTACAGGACAATGTTGACTTCTATTTAAGGGGAGAAGAATATTCTGCCCAACTAGATTACTTTGTAAAAGCAGCAAAAGGAGAAGTGCCTAACAACATTAATAATTTTGCAAGTGCTGCAAATACAGATAAAGCCATTTCGATCATAAGAAATAATTCAAAATAATAAGTAATGGAAAGAATACTTTTTGGAGATAACCAGTTTTTTGCAGTTAATCATATTTCAGATAGCAAATCACGTGAACAATCTATAAAATTTAAAGACGATAGTGCAATTATAAAAGTATTGGACGATGCTATCAATGCCGGAATAAATACTTTTATGTGTACCACTCACGACAGAATTGCCAATATTTGCGATATCATAAGAGCTAACCCGGAAAAGTACAAAGACTTTAAAATTTTTCCCTGTATGCCTTATGCCCATAAATATGCCAATGCGGTAACTGAGTTAGGCATTGCAGGAACTTTAAAACAATATGTTCCTGGTAATTTTTTTGGTTCATTATTTAAAGGCGGTATGGCTTATTTGTCTAAAGATTATGAATCGATTATGGAATTGATGATAGATGCAGAAATGAAAATGTTTAAGGGTATTAATACACCTGTAATATGGTTGCAAAATGTAATTACAGATTTACTATTGGGTTTAAGAGCTTACGATGTGTTAGTTGCATTTCATGTTTACATAAAAAAGAAGTACAATGTAGAGGCAGGTTTCATTACAATGAATATGCCCAAACTGGTTGAAGTACTTGAAAAGGCTGGCGTAGATAACCCGATTATATGTTCATCTATAAACAAAGCTGGATTCAGAATGTCGGGTGGTAAAGAAATTTACGAAGAAACATTGAGGACTAAAAAGTTTCGGGCAGTTGCTATGCAGGTTTTAGGCGGCGGTGCAATTAGGCCAAAAGAAGCACTTGAATATGTGTGCGGATTACCAAATATTGAATCGGTTTTGTTTGGTGCTTCATCAAAAGGAAATATCGAAAATACAGTTTCAATAATTCATTCTTTCGATAAAAAAATGATGCTGGAAGCAAATTAATTTTTCTTTCAACACAATTTTACATGCCTTGAATTATAAATAAAAATTATGAAAATTTTAGTTACAGGCGCAGCCGGGTTTATCGGATATCATTTAGTAAACCAGCTTATAAAAAATGGGTTTGAAGTAGTGGGCCTGGACTCAATTAATGATTATTACCATACCAGTCTTAAGTACGACAGGCTTTTTGAGGCTGGGATAGCTGAAGAATGTATTGAATATAATGTATCTACTGTTAGTACAAAAATGGCTGGGTATTCGTTTGTTCAACTTAAAATGGAAGATAGAGAGAATCTCGAAAAGTTGTTTGTTAGCCAGCAATTTGATTTTGTAGTAAACCTTGCAGCACAGGCAGGTGTAAGATATAGTATTACCAACCCTTCAGCTTATATAGAAAGTAATATTGTTGGCTTTGCAAATTTATTGGAATGTTGCCGGCACAACAACATTAAGCATTTTGTGTATGCAAGCAGTAGCAGTGTGTATGGCTTAAATGAAACGGTTCCTTTTTCAACAAATCACCCGGTAGATCATCCAATCAGTTTATATGCAGCTACTAAAAAAAGCAATGAACTGATGGCGCATGTTTATAGTCATTTGTATGGTTTGCCAACAACAGGATTGCGTTTTTTCACCGTTTATGGTCCGTGGGGAAGGCCGGATATGGCTATGTTTTTATTCACCAAAGCTATTATTGAAGGGCAGCCTATACAGGTTTTTAACAATGGTGAAATGGAACGTGACTTTACTTATATTGATGATATTGTGGATGGGGTAATAAGAGTAGTAAATAACCCTGCCTTACCTAATCCCAAATGGTCTGGTACAACGCCGGAACCATCTTCCTCTAAGGCGCCTTACCAGTTGTATAATATTGGTAATAGTGCTCCAATTAAACTTACAAAATTTATAGAGGCCATTGAAAATAAATTGGGCAAGAAAGCCGAAAAAATAATGATGCCAATGCAGCCAGGAGATGTGTTTAAGACTTATGCAGATGTAAGTGCGTTAAAAACAAACCATGGTTACCTCCCATCTACATCTGTGCAAGAGGGAGTAAATAATTTTATTGATTGGTATTTGGGATATTTCAATAATAATTAGTTAATAAATAAAAGTGTTAATTGTATGTATTTAGCGTATTGAGACAATACATAAATGCTGTTAGCTGTATTAAATATTGTATTGCTATTTATACAGATAAATTCAAAAACTAACAAATCAATGGTTTAAGTATTGCTGGATACTTTGTAACTCTTTTCAAAAAAACCTATTTTATAAATAATGGAAAAGCAAATGTTAAATGTGTTTTTTGTAGTTGATAAAAACTTTATTACCCATTTTACTGTTTCGCTCACCTCACTATTGGAAAATAACCGGGATATAGATATTTCCGTTTACGTTATTCATGATCTGGATGACAAATTTGCTTTTGATAATATTATCAGCTTTTGTAAAAGTAAGTATAATGTTATCCTGAATATTATTGAAATAGACAATAGCCTATTCGATAATTTACCGATAACAGACAATATTTCAAAAGCTTCTTATTTTAGATTGTTGTTGGCAGATATTTTACCCCAAAATGTTTTGTCGGGATTATATATTGACTGTGATACTATTGTAACTGGTTCATTAAAGGATTTATTGGAAATTAGTTTTTTTGACAAGGGAGATAAAAATAAGGAGTATAGTCTTTTAGCTGTTAGTGATGCCAACGGCGCTAAAGAAGTATTGAGATTAAATGAACTAGGTGTAGACTCTAAGTTTTATTTTAATGCTGGAGTGCTTTTTATAAATTTGGAAAAATGGAGAAATGATGCAGTTTCAAAAAAGATAATGATAGTGGCGGAACAATATAAAGATTATTTAAAGTGGCACGACCAAGATGTATTAAATATATTTTTCGTAAACAAAAGTGGAAAGTTAGATGCAGGTTACAATGGTTTTGCATCGAAGCTACTTCCTAAAATGCCAGTTATCCTTCATTTTAACGGATCTTCTAAACCCTGGCATTACTTTAATGAAGGCCCTTACAAATCAATTTATTGGAAATACTTAAAAATGACTCCATTTAAAAATGAAAGATTTGAAGAAATAACAATTAATAATCGGATTCGGAAAATAAAAAATATTGTGAAAAAACATCTTAATATCCAATCCTGATTATTCACCTACACCAAAACTTAGTGATCAGGAAGCATTTAAGCTATTAATTCCGATCATTCAATTAAGTGTATTAAAAATTAAAGTCAATTATTCCAGGCTATTTATATAAAATTATAATAATTACAATTTGTTAAAAAAACACCTTTTCGTTGATGGAATAATTGTAGTTATTATACTTATATTCTTACAGTTTTTTTCATACACAAAACTCCCGGATATTAAATTGCTTTTAATTTTATCGCTGTTGGGATTGTTGTTTTTTATTTTTACTGCCTATGGCTTTTTGACCCAACAATTCAAAACAAAGCACCCATTAGATAAAATTGTTTTCACCTTTATTTGTTGCTTTATTATAAGTGCTTTTATGGCAAACATTTATTGGAGTCAATCATTTGAATCGTCGCTGAAATCTTGTAGTAATTTTTATGTTTACTTTTTATATTTTGTATTTATAATTTTAGATGTTCAGGAAGATAGAGTTGAAAGGATATTGAAAGTGTTATTTTTTCTTTCTTTACTTATATTTTTAATTGATTATGCAACTTTTCCTGATCCGCTATTTTCATATAGAAGCGAAGAACGAAGAAACGGTATTACTATATTTTTTTATGGACAAGGCTTTACTTTTTTAGGGGGATTTTATTATCTAAATAAATTTTTTGAAGAGAAAAAAATAATCAATTTAGGTTGGTTTTTAGCTGCAAGTTTCTGTTTGTTCATGCTTACTCAGGCTAGAATGAATTTATTTGCACTAGCTCTTGGTTTCTTTCTAATACTAATTTTTAGTGACCTTTCTCTTAGATACGTATTAAGTTTTGCATTAATTATTGCCGGCTTTGTTTTTTATTCCACGTCAAGCATATTCACCGGCATTAAGGATGAAACTAAATCACAGGCACAATTTTATAAAGAGGATGTACGAGTTCAAGCTCATACTTATTTTCTAACTGTATTGCAAGGCGGTTTACCAACCCAAATTTTTGGAAATGGCTTGCCTGGATCCGACAGTGATCTCGATATTCAATCTAGGAGAGCAAAAGATAAGGGTTACTGGACTGCAGATGTTGGGCTTACAGGTATTTTTAGTTATTTCGGCATTGTGGGAGTTATTGTTTGGCTTTTGTTTTTTTATAATGCTTTTAAAACAAAGAACACCACCCATACGATGTACCTTAAGGCATATTTTTTAACATTATTAACTACTGCCATTGCGGGTTATTCTATTTTTGAGCCGGGCTATATGCCAGCAACAGTATTGGCGTTGTATTTAATTAGATGTTCAACATTGTCAAATTATAACTACGAAGATCCAGAGCCAATTTAGATACAACACACAATAATGTTTTATAAATATAATTGATACACAAAAAGCTTATAAAAGTAAAAATATCCTGATTCAAAATGCTAGCATCAATAAAGCGGTTTTCTTCAAAAAATACAATTTTAAAAAACTTTTCGGTATTAACTTTATCGAGTGCTTTATCCCAGTTTTTGTTCATTTTTACCAGTATTAAAATTGCCCGAACTTTAAATCCTGAATTATTTGGCACTTATAATTTACTTCAATTACATGTTTCTATTTTTACAGTCATAGCATCTTTCGGTATACGGCAAATTATAATTAGAAGTATAGCAAGAGAAAAAACGAGTATCAAAAAAGTATTTTCCATTGCATTGATTATTCGAAGTCTTGGACTTTTATTTTCAATTACACTATTTGTTGTTTATTATTTTTTTACCGGCAAATACGATGTAATATTTTTTGTATTGTCGTTTTTCTGCATCTTATCATCGTCTTTATTTGATTTGTTTGAGAGTGTTGCTTTTGGATTGGAAAAAATGGAGTTCTCAGGGATAATTAATTTTTTCAATAGCCTATGTTGGCTTACCACCATTTTAATAATTCCCACTAGCAAGTTATCTTTACAAGTAATATTCGGATTGTTTGTGTTTTTTAGTTCTCTTAAAACTATCATATACTTTTTTTCAATACATAAAAGTGAATACATAAAAGGATTTACACTTAGTAATACATCCAAAAATGAAATCACTTTATTTTCAAAAGAATGTTTTCCCTATTATTACCTGGCTTTATTTACTTTGTTAAGTAATCAAATTCCCTTGCTTTTTTTAGAATATCGGTCAGGTGTTGCTCAAGTTGGTTTTTTCAATATAGCCAGTAAAGTTTTGATGCCTATAAACCTTATCTTAACAACTACGCTAGCTGCTATATTTCCTAATTTATCAAGATTATTTGTTACGGATTATAAGCAATTTATTAGAAATGTAAAATTAATTTTTATCTTAATTTCAATTTTTGGAATTGCGGGTGCATTTGGTGTTACACTGTTTCGCCAGGAAGTAATTCAATTGCTATACGGCGAAAAATATAAAACATCTAGTTTGGTTTTGGGATTCCAGATTTGGTATGTAGCCATTTATTCTGGTGTATGTTTAATCGGAACTATTTTAGGTGCTATTAACAGACAAAAGCAATTAAGTTATTTATCAATTGTTTGTACATTAATTCAAGTGCCCATTTTATGGTATGGTGCAAAATTTGGCGCTCAATACCTTTCTGCTGCTTTTTTGGTTGCAACTACAATCAACTTTGTAATTCACATTTTTGTAATTCATTCTTATTTAAAAGCTTCAATACAGCTTAGTTTTTATTTAAAAATAATGAGCTTTTATATAATCGGGTATTTAATTTCCTTATTAACCCCTGTTGGTTTAGGGTTTGCCTATAAGGTAATTATCTTTTTATTGATAGCATTATTGGGAGCATTTTTCATTTTCAATAAATATAAAACCGAACTAAGGACCCTTTTTAATCGTAAAAAATAAATATTCTTTTTTACTTAAATCTTACAAAATGATATACAGAAGTAAAGCGCCATTAAGAATTGGATTCGCAGGTGGAGGTACCGATGTTTCTCCCTACTCTGATTTGTTTGGAGGTGCAATATTAAATGCAACCATCTCATTATCTGCAAGGGCAAGTCTTGAATTGATTGAAGAAGATAAAATAATTTTGCATGCCTTAGACAGAGGTGAAGTTGCAGAATATGCACTTACAGACGAATTGCCAATAAACGGGGAACTCGATTTATTAAAGGGAGCATACAATTATATGGCTAAAAACTATATAAAGGAGTTAAAAGGATTTAGGCTATCCACTTATGTTGACGCTCCTGCCGGCTCCGGTTTAGGTTCATCGTCTACCTTAATGGTTGCCATTCTGGGAACTTTTGTAGAGTGGCTGAGCCTGCCACTCGGTTCGTATGATATAGCACACATGAGTTATGAAATTGAACGTATTCAATTAAATATGGCCGGTGGTAAACAAGATCAATATGCAGCTACTTTTGGAGGCTTCAATTACATGGAATTCTACAACGACGATAAAGTAATTGTAAATCCACTAAGAATACCAAAACCATATATTTTTGAATTGGAAAATAATTTGCTTTTGTACTATACTTCAAAAAGTCGTTTGTCATCAACTATTATTGAAGAGCAACAAAAGAATGTAAGCAGCAAAAATGAAAAATCATTAGATGCAATGCATGTAATTAAAGAGCAGGCAATGCAAATGAAAGAAGCATTATTAAAAGGGAATATTAACAGATTGGGCGAAATACTAGATGAAGGTTTCCGCTATAAAAAAGAGATGGCAAAAGGTATTACTAACCCAATGATTGATGAAATTTATGATACAGCAAAAAAAGCTGGTGCTGTTGGTGGTAAAATTTTGGGAGCAGGTGGAGGTGGTTATATGTTATTTTATTGTCCGGATATTAGTAAATACAAGGTAATGCATGCACTTGAGCAGTACGATGGGCAATTTAATTCTTTTAGGTTCGTTGAAGATGGACTATTTACATGGGTAATTAAAAAAAATGGATATGCAAAATAAAGAATTGATAAAACAAAGATTAACTGCATCAGCTGATGTTAAATTAGCTATCTGCAATGATGAACAAATGCTGGAACAAATTGATGGAATAGCACAGGTTATTGTTACTGCATTTAAGAATGGCAACTCCGTTTACTTTTGTGGTAATGGCGGAAGTGCTGCAGATGCTCAACACTTAGCCGCAGAGTTTTCAGGACGGTTTTATTTAGACCGGCAACCTTTACCATCCGAAGCGTTGCATTGTAACACTTCCTTTATGACCGCTGTTGGAAATGACTATGGTTATGAAAATGTTTACTCCCGTTTGGTGCAGGCAATTGGAAAGTCAGGCGACGTTCTTATCGGAATTTCAACCTCCGGTAATTCTCCCAACATTTTAAAAGCTTTTGCAGTGGCACATGCTAAAGGAATGATAACTGTAGGGCTTGCCGGGCAATCGGGTGGAAAGATGGTTGGAGAAACTGACCATCTGATTAAAATACCAAGCAGTGATACACCAAGGATTCAGGAAGCTCATATTACAGTTGGCCATACAATTTGTGAAATTGTGGAGGCTACTTTATTTGCGGTTTAATTTGATAATATAAGAACGCAGCACAGGTAATAATGAATTGAATTTCTGATTAAAAATTATGGTTTTTAATCAGAAATTTTATGACCTAAACTTTGGCCATTCATTACAAGGTTCAAAATTTAATCTATTATCCTCTTTTGAAATAGCAGAGCATACAATTGTGATTAATTTGACTTTTCTATAAAAACAAACAATAACATCCCTAACAATTATATAATCACAAAAGGTTTTGTTTATTGAGTTTATAAGGAAGTTTTGTCTTTAAAAACTATATAAAACTTACCAGTGTTTAAAAGCAAATAATTATTTAAGCAGAAACAATAAAATTCGTATACAATGAAAGTTGCCTTAATTTCTGCATATTCTATAGATGCAACAATGCCTTTAACAAAGCACTTAGCACAAGAAGAAAATGTAGATGTACATTTATTTGGAATAATGCCTAATTACAATCAAAATGTTTTTGTGGTTGATTTTAACCGTAACAAACAGCCATTTGGTTTTGTTGATAGTGATATTTTAAATAAAAAGATGGGCAAAAGCCTTTGTGACTACCTATCGCAAGTAAAAACAAAATTTTTTGTATTTCCAGCGGGCGCTGGTAAAAAGGCTTTTTTCCCGGATATATATTACGCTTGGAAATTTAGCCAACATATAATTGAGGGCAAATACGATGTAGTACATCTAATTCATACAGCCAATCGGTTTTCTTTATTGTTAATGCATTTTTTAAGAAAACAAAATATAATTCAAACATTGCATGAGGTTACAGCCCATCATAGTAGCAATACTGGTTCATACAGTATAAGGATTTTGAATAAACTTATTGAGAGAAATATTCCCATAATTTTTCACTCTCAAACTTCAAAAGATCGTTTTATTGCTTATCGTTCTGCAATCACTTCTTCAAATCTTGATGAGGACCAGACAACCATAATAAGGTTTAGTGTACACGAAACCTATCTACATTTTTTACCTGCCCAAATAAATACATCCAGAAAAACGATCGATAAATCTATTCCAATTATTCTCCACATTGGCAGGGTAGTTCCTTATAAGGGTATTGATATTTTAATTGATGCAGTAAAGATTATTCAAAAAACCCAACCCGTGCATCTTATTGTTGCAGGCGGTGGAGATTCTTATTTTAATTTTGATGGAATTGATAGTTACGAATTTCTTAATTATTCTATCAGCAATGAGGAAATCATCGATTTGATAAAAAATAGCACGGTGGTTGTGTGTCCTTACCGGTCTGCATCACAAAGTGGTATTCCAATGACAGTATTCCCTTTTAATAAACCAATTATAGCAAGCAACATCGGAGGATTTAGTGAAGTTATTGAACACAATGTAAATGGAATACTAGTTGACAAAATAGAGGCGCCTTCTTTTGCTGCTGCAATTGGAAATTTCATCTCTGATAAAGATCTCCAGGAAAAAATGAAAATTAATATTGGCAATTTTCAGAAGGGGGAGTTTTCATGGGCAAACATTGCAAAAAAAACATTGAATTTTTACAAAATGCATTTTCCAACAAAGTAGTTATTCTGCCAAGCTGAATTTCATTTTAGATTGATGTGCGATGGCTAAAATTCATTCAAAACTTTTGTGAGCAGGCTTTGATAAAATTTCATTTATGCCGTTGCATTTCGGTATTGAACTAATTAAAAAACCAAAAAGTATTATTAATACTTTTCTGGCCGTCAAAAAATGCACAATTAAAATATACTTATTAATTTTCCTGCGTTAATATTGAAGAGATAAAGGCGTAGCCACAATTATTTTTTATTTAATATCCAGATAAATAAATAGCTTATATCTGCGTTATTAATTTATTTTACCAAAAAACTTTTAAATTTTTAAATACCTATTTATGCAAAATAGACCAATTATCATAACAGGAGGTTGCGGATTCCTTGGTTCTAATATAGTTAAAAAGCTAAATGATCTTGGCCAAAAAAACGTCATTATTGTTGATAATTACGATGAACAAAAGTTTAAAAACTTAAAATCATTATCCTTTATAGATTATTTATCTTACAAGCAAGGAACTGCCTTTTTAAAAAATAGTTTTAAAAAATATGACATATCGGCCATTATTCATATTGGTGCAAATGCGGATGTTTTAATAAAAGACGCTGACTTAATGTTAGAAACAAATTATGAGCACAGTAAATTTTATCTTGAGATAGCACAAGAACGAAATATTCCGCTCATTTATGCTTCCAGTTCTGCAATCTATGGCAACGCACCACAAAAAGGTGAAAACAAAGAAAACCAGCAAGATCCTCATAATATTTATGCATGGTCAAAGTGGCTTTTTGATAAACATGTTGATGCTAATCTGGCAAACTTTAGTAACAGAGTGATAGGACTCAGGTTCTTTAATATCTTCGGTATGGGAGAGTTCCATAAAGGCAGAAATGCAAGCCTTCCGCTTCGATTTTTTAGTTTTATAAAAGAAAATGGATTTATTGATATTTTCGATAGACAAATTCAGCGGGACTATGTTTGGGTAGAAGATGTTGCCGATGTAATTATAGATATACTGAATGATAATTCCGTGGCAAATGGAATTTATGATTTAGGAGGAAATAACCCCATATCAACTAAAATGATTGCTGATATTGTGGCGACAGCGTATATTGAAAAAGCTGTTAAAACAAAATCTGATGTGCTCATAAAAACAATACCTATGCCAGCAGAACTTGTTGATTGTTTCCAGTTCTATACAAAATCAAGTAATTTAATTCCTTTGATATCGAATCGAACGGTTGATAATGAATTGAAAATTAGAAATTATATTGACCAATTATTAGCCTTAACATATGGTAACAGTTAATCGGTTTTAATGTAAAGGGATATATTATTTTTATTTGTTTTCAAAATCCCTGGGCACAAGGGTACTTAATTTGCTGAAAAACTAAAAACCCCATTGCTATAGAAAGCATATGGGGTTTTTAGTTTTAATAAAAAGTTTACCTCACCGATTTAATAACTTTTAATGTTTTCAAATCATTACCGTTTGTCACTTTAATTACATACAAGCCAGCGGCGAAATTTTCTCCAAAATTATATTTTTTATTGGTAGTGCCTGTTGTTTGAAAAACAATCCTGCCATCTTCACTCATTACTAAAATAGATATTTTTTCATTGTTTTTACCTTCAACCAATAAACCAAACTCATTTATTGCAGGATTCGGGAAGCAGCTTATTTTAAATGCATTTAATGAATTTTCAGTATTTGGTACCACTGTAGTAGTTGGAATAATTCTAGCCGAAACTCTTGCCGAAACAAGTTGAGTAACATTTATACTTGTAGTAACAGAACATCCGTTTGCATCTGTTACATTAAATGTATTAAGCCCAATTTTAGCTGTAAAAGTTCCTGTGCCTGTGTAAGGTGAAGTGCCCCCTGTTGCAGCAACAGTTAAAACATTTGCATTTCCCAATGAAACAGCGGCAGTTAAAACAGTTGCAGATTGCTTTATTGGTAAACCTACAGTAGATATAACACCGGTAGCATCTGTAACTGTATAGTAGTTAATATTTTTTATTTTGCTAGTATTATCCCACTCTAAAAGTTGGTTACCATTTGAACTCCAAAAGCGAATTGCACTGATATCTGTTTCAAATTGTCCTTTTGTAATTATGTTATCACTAATGAGTTCTCCTGTTGGTGTTGCCTCAAAAAAGGCGATGTTATCTATATAGGTAGTTCCTGAATTCTGATTTAGCCACAAATCTATCCTGGCATTATCATCTGAAATAGTTGGAGTAAAAATAAATTCATGTTGTTTTATTGATGTTCCAAAACTGGTAGTTTTTGAAGTTGCAAGAAGAGTAAAAGGTAATACATACTTCTTTAGGGTTATGTCCATTTGAACGTTTTCCATGGTCCCCAAAGTACTAAACCTTAAAACATAACTTTTTCCGGCAACGATACTAAAAACTCTAAAATAAATAGTTGTTTGTGTAGTTGAAACGCTAGTAGGGAAGGAAATTTTTAATGTTCCTTTTCCTGCATTGGTATTAAAAATTCCTGTGCCAGTGTATGGGCCTGTTCCACCATTGCCGGTAACATTAACAGCAGCCGTTGTACCGGAACAATTTACCGGGGATTCGATAGCTACGGCTGTTAAAGGCGGAATAGTAATACTTGTAGTTACAGAACATCCGTTTGCATCGGTTACGATAAAAGTATTAAGCCCAAATTTAGCTGTAAAAGTACCAGTACCTGAGTAAGGCGAAGCACCCCCTGTGGCAGAAACAGTTAAAATATTTGTATTTCCCAATGAAACAGCAGCAGCCAATACAGTAGCAGGTTGCTTTATTGCCACACTAACAGTAGATATAATACCAGAAGCATCAGTAACAGAATAATAATTAATATTATCTATTTTGCTTGTAGTATCCCACTCCACCAGTTGGTTGCCATTTGAGCTCCAAAAACGTATTGCACTAATGTCTGTTTCAAATTGTCCTTTAGTAACTATATTATCACCTATCAGTTCTCCTGTTGGGGATGCTTCAAAAAAGGCAATATTATCCAGATAAGTAGTTCCAGTATTTTGGGTTAGCCACAAATCTATTCTTGAGTCGGCATCGGAAATCGTCGGAGTAAAAATAAATTCGTGTTGTTTTATTGATGTTCCAAAGCTTGTAGTTTTTGAAGCGGCAAGAAGAGTAAAGGGCGAAATGTACTTCTTTAACGTAATATCCATTTGTACATTATCCATCGATCCTAATGTGCTAAATCTTAAAACATAACTTTTTCCGGCAACAATGCTTCCAACTTTAAGATAAATTGTGGTTTGCGTGGATGAAACACTAATCGGAAAGGAAATTTTTAATGCACCCTTGCCTGCATCAGTATTAAAACTACCTGTTCCGGTGTAAGGGGTAACTCCTCCACTGGCAGTTACATTTACGGTTGACGTGTTGCCAAAGCAATTAATAGTTTCAATTGCAGCTGCTGTAAGATTGGTACTAACAGGCTGTGAATTAACTGTTACCTGAATTGTATCTTTTCCTACAGCCCCATTATTATCTGTTACTGAAAATTCAAATTGATAAATACCTTGAATCAAACTATTTAGTGCTGTACTTGCAGCAGCAGGCGATGCAATTGTTCCAGAGAAAGGTCCTGATATTTTTGTCCAAGTATAACTTGAAATGTTGCCGTCAGCATCAGTTCCAACACCGGATACTGAAATGCTATTGGTGGGTAATGTTATTACTTTATCTATACCTGCGTTTGCAATTGGTGGTTGGTTAATGGCTGCATTTACGGATACTTGCACAGTGTCTTTTCCAATAGCTCCTCCATTATCTGTTACTTTTAATTCAAACTGATACACGCCTTGTACCAAACTATTTATTGCTGTACTTGCAGCAGCAGGCGATGCAATAGTTCCAGAGGAAGGTCCTGATATTTTTGTCCAGGCATAACTTGCAATGGTGCCATCAGTATCGGTTCCGGTTCCTGTTAGCGTGGTGCTGTTGGCAGGCAACGTAATAGTTTTGTTGGCACCTGCATTTGCTGCAGGAATTTGGTTACCAATGATATTTACGTTTACCTGAACTGTGTCTCTTCCTATGGCTCCATTATTATCTGTAACTTTCAATTCAAATTTATAAACACCTTGTATCAATGCATTTATCGTAGTACTTGCAGCAGCTGGCGACACAATAGTTCCAATGGAGGGACCTGATATTTTTGTCCATGCATAACTTGCAATGGTTCCATCTGCATCAGTTCCTGTTCCGGTTAAAGTAGAACTACTAATAGGTAATAGGATGGTTTTGTCGACACCTGCATTTGCAATAGGGGCTTTATTTGGAGTAGCTGTTCCGTTGGGAATAAGCACTACACTTCTCCATGCTGCTATGGTAACAGAATTATTGTATACGTTTCCGAACACATCCTTTTTACTTAATCCTGAAAATTGAACAATTCGAGGGCTGTTACTGGCATTGTATTCTAAAGTTCCGGTGTTAACAACGTTAATTGAATTTTTTTCAATTCCAATTGTTCCGGTTAGGTAAGAGAATGGATTATTTACTTCTTTGTAATTAGTTCCATCTGCATTTGTTGCGATGCCGAAGAAAGATGTGTCAGTCCCAGATTTCAGGGAATAATAATTGCTATCAATTGTTCCCATTGCTAATATATCATCTTCTCTTGTTATAACAGGAATATTTGATGTGCTGTTTCCATAATAAAATTTATAAGGGTAAACAAGATTCTTTGTTATGGCCATGTTTCGAACAAGGGGAGCGCCAGGGAATCTTTGCAAAGAATATCCTTTTCCATTTCCAAAGAAAACATTGTTTTTGATTGTAAGGCTTGAGTTATTATTGCCATGAAATCCACTATTTACTGTATACGCCACTGTATTTGAATCGGCCAAAACAGTTCTCGTTCCTAAATCGAAATATAGGCCGCTACAACTTGTCCCTTTAGGGTTATTGGTGCCGTTGTTATTTCCAAGACCATTAATCAATATATTTCCAGTTATTTTTCTGTTTATACGGGTAGGCAAAGTACTACCAGCATTTTCTACAGAATAAATACCGCCACCATCATCTCTCAGTGTGCAAAATGTATTGATGAAGTTATTTTTAATGTTAACGTTATCACCCTGCCATGAAATACCAATATAGCCAGAGTTTATAACAGAATTATTTTGAATAGTTAAACCATCACCTTTTTCGCAGGCAATGCCGGCACCGGAATTATGATCGCCGGTGGTTTCCATACCAACTATGAATGCTGTATTTATCGTTGTACAGTTTTTAACTAATGCATTGGCAATTGTGTTATCATTATTCATTACCCTTATCCCCGAACCTAAGCTATTAGTGGTAGTACAATTATCAATCGTAACATTAAGTGAGTACAAACATGTTATAGCTTCAGCACCACTATTTATTACATCACAATTTTTGATGGTAATTCCAGTGCCACCATTTGTCCAAATTGCTCTTTTCCCTGAGCCATAAAATACCAAATCGCTTACTGTTAGACTATTAGAATATCTGCATTTGAACAAAGTGTCGATAGTGGCTATTTGTATATTGTATAGGTCAGGATTATTGTTCCCAAAATACATCCTTAATTTGCTTCCTGTTTCATTGTGCCACCATTCACCATCCTGATCCAATGTTCTGGCATCACGTTGAAAAAAATATCCGTAGTTCAACCTTGGTATTTCGCTATTACTTGCAAAAGAAACTACACCGGCCGAATGCGATGTAACAGTTTGCCTTCTAATATCCCAGCGATTAAGTCTGATAGCCAATTCGGCACCCGTCCAGTTTGTTGTTGACGATAGTGCAGGTCCGGTTATAGAAGTAGTGGTTGCTGCTGTATAAGTAAGGTAACCACCATTTGTAACATCAGGATTTGGGTATCTTCCTATTTGTTGTATTTTTCCATCCCGCAAAACTAAGTTAACGCCAATTGGCACGTTTGTTACAGGTGCTTCCCAAATGTTACCTCCCAAATTAATCCAGCCTGTTATAGTTGAAAGTCCGGAAATGATGGGATTTGCACCAGTTCCATACGCACCAAAATTTAGATTGCTCCTACTCACAACTATTCCTCCATAAAATGTATCTCCTCTTTTGAAAAGAACAAAATCATTATATTCAAAAGAAAAGCTGTTTACTTTGCTAATAGTTTGCCATGCAGTAGTTTGCGTTAAACCATCGTTGGAATTATTGCCATTTACAGCTACGTAATAATTTTTTGCCTGAGCCACAGTAGACAATAAAACCAAAAGAATTAAAATACACTTTAAGGGCAAATTTCTTTTAAATATTTGTAAGCCTTTAGGTTTCATAAAAAGTTTAATTTTTTATCAGAAAACACAATAAGTATACTTAAAAAATATACAATATTTTTTTAATAGTTAATTTTCTAGTTAGGGAGATGCGATTGATTTATTGAATTTTGGGGAAATTATTTCACAAAAGGGTAGAAGAATTGTTCTGGTACGTGACAAATATAATGCCGATTTTTTAAAATTTATAACTTTTTTTTTAATTTTCTTAACACAGCAATTCTGCTATTGCAAATAACTGGTTGGCATAATTTGAAAATAAGAAATCTTACTTATTATTAGGTTTTTTATTTATGAATCGCTACTAATTTTAATTTCGTCTCAATTTGTATTTCCCGAAATTTTTACTATCAATTTTGTAGATAAAACTAAAACTCCTCTTTATTTTCAAAAATATTTACTCTTTAATTTTCTAATAAACGTACAAGTAATCTTAAGTTTCCGCGGAAAATGGTTGCGTTTAATTCACATTTAGAAAACTATTATAATTGTTGATTTTCCGACAATTAATTTAAAAAAATTCTAACTGGCATATAAATTGTTTGGAAATTTTTTATTTTTTTTTGAAACACGGAAAAAAGCCCGCTATTTTTTTTTTATTGGCCATATATATCATATGTTTGCTTCATATATAGGTTAAAAAAGAATAAAACTTTTTTATCTTAAGCTTGCTACCCTAAATCTTTAATATCCTCTTACAGAATCAATATCTGTGCAATAAAATCCTCCATTGAATTTATTATTTTTTATAAATCTTATAGTTATATCCGTTGAAAGATTATGATTTAGGCTGTTAGCTAATTATTAATCTTAAATTATTTATGTAATGCTTACAATTAACGATTGTGCGGAAGACTACTTTGCATTTCTAGCCAATAAGGAATTTCCTTGTGTTGCTGCAAGAGCTGCCTTAAAAAAAGACCATATCCGTGTTTTTGTTGCCGACCACATGGCTTGTCCAAAAGATGACAGGTCCATAATTGAATTCATGTATTCTTTTGTAGATGAATTCAGAGGTTCAACTAGTTTATTTCATAGCGCTGTTGTGATATTTAAGGGGCCGGATATTTTCAATGAGCAAATGTTTGATCAATTATTGTGGCAAAGGCTTCAATCATTTGCAAATATTGATACTGAACAGTTTAACTATGATAAGAGAGTGAGTAGTGATCCCAACTCAAAGGAATTTAGTTTTAGTATTAAAGAAGAAGCATTTTATATTATTGGCCTCCATCTTGCAAGTAACAGGGAGGCACGTCGTTTTAAGTATCCGGCATTGGTATTTAACCCACATCAGCAGTTTGTTGATTTAAGAAACAGCAACAAATACGAAAAAATGAAAAAAATCGTTAGACAAAGAGACACTATTTATTCAGGATCGGTTAACCCGATGCTGGAGGATTTTGGACAGTCTTCAGAAGTTTTTCAATACAGCGGAAGAAAATATGATGAATCCTGGCAGTGCCCTTTAAAAATTAATAATCACAAATTATCAAATGAAAATAATTCCACCACGTAGCGGCGTTTCTTTTATATTAAAAACTGGCCAAAGGCTTAAAGTAACAGATATACAAGGCGAACAGGTTTCAGATTTTATTTGTTACAATCTTAAAGACAAAGGTGAGTATCTATCTTCTGGTAGAACAATAGATTATGCTGAAACCATATTTCTTACTACAGGTCATCCTTTCTATTCTAACAGAAGCAATATAATGTTTGAAATAGTTGAAGACACAGTTGGCAGACATGATTTTTTACTAACGCCCTGTAGTGCAGATACTTTCCGAATTATTTATGGCCATACCGAACCACACAGGGGTTGCTTTGGGAATTTATGTCATGCTTTAAAGGAATATGATATTGAACCCGATGACATACCTATCAGCTTCAATATATTTATGCACGTTACAGTAAATGGAGATTCAGGAAAAGTTGACGTATTGCCACCTAAAAGTAAAGCAGGTGATTATGTGATAATTGAAGCTAAAATGGATTTAATAGTGGGTCTAACTGCCTGTTCTGCAGAAATGTCTAATAATTATTCGTTTAAGCCAATTGGATATTTAATAGAAGACTAAAGATTATCTTGATTATCATTTCTAAAACTAACATTTGACTTCAAACAGGAATTTAATCTTTAAAAGTAATTGAGTCTTCCGTCAATTGTTTGTACATCCTACCTATTAAATAAATTCTAAATGCAAGCGTACTATTATCAATAGCTGGTTTGCCCATACTGTTATACAACAACTCTTTTAAACGAGATGGGAAATAAATTTTTGCTAACTTTCTTAAATTATTTTTAAATCCGCCAGCTTTTTTTGCTTCTTCCGGTTGTTGCAATTTATCAACTACTTTTTTAATAAATGCTTCCGGAAAAATCTCTTTCATATAATCAGCATTTAGTTCTTCTTTCATTAAGGCAATAGCTTCTGGAATTTTAAAAATATTTCCTTTTACGTGGGTAGCATCTTCAGTAGCATATCTTATATCGGGTACAAGTTCCTTCATCGCTTCTATGAACGCTTTTCTGTCAACACGTAAAGAGTCTGATATGTTACGCATCTGCATTAAAATTTGCCTGGATAGCAAAGGGTTTACCACTTCCACATAAGAAAGTTTAAGATCGTTTAGGGCAGCCATAATGGTAGGAATCCTAAAAGATACATAATAACGATCAATCAGCATCTGTGGCGTTTCGCTTTTTCGAAGATTAAGAAATTCTGGCAATTCCTGTTTTTCAAAACCAAAGGCCTGGTAATTCTCCAGGTTGCTATAATCTTCACATAGAGTAAGCCCCACCATGAGTCTTGCTCTTTTGGCATCTGTTACTTTCCCCCATCCAAAGCTTTCATCCCCACGAATTATTCCCTGTTTTTTATTATCAAATAAAATTTTCCATAAATTAAAACCGTCGGTATAGCCTTCAATATTATCAACTCTTCCTTCACTATTCAAAATAAATCGTTTAAAAACGGTTTCAATATTTTCTTCTGTTTTATCAGTTGTAAAATATTGATGAGGCATACCGAGTTCTTTTGCTACAAGGGCTGCTACATAAGCATCATTGTGTTTTTTATTGAGTGATTCTTTTAATCCCCAGGTAACTGAATCTATTTTTGCTAAGTTTTTTCCGGATGCTTTTAATAAACATGCAATCGACCTGCTATCGTAACCTCCGGATAAAGGCAGTACCCATTTATTTAAATCAAATTGAAAGTCATTGAAAGAATTAATAAGGGTCTCTTTTAGCTTTTCGTACTGTTTTTTTGGAGTGCTATCAACTGCTGAAAACACAACAGGTTCACTTTTTTTACTTAACTCCCAACTTTGTCTGTTTAATAAAAGTGAGGATTGCGGCTCTAATCTTGAAAGGTTTTTACACCAGGAGAAGGTTGGCCCTAAAGAACCCGATGAAAGCATCCATGGTATTACACGTTTGTCAAAATCAAATTTCCCCAATATAGTAATAATGGCTCTTTGAGAGGTACCGCAAATAAACATTTTATCATCTTTATAATACCAGATAGTTCTTGACGCAGTTGTATCTGTTACAGCTTCAATGTAATTTTCATCACTCCTGAAAATGGCGAACGAACCATCAGGGTATGCAGCTAATGGCTTCCACCAATTTTTTTCCTCCGGATAGGCAATTCCCATACAAATACTCCCGTCATGCTCTGTAATAACATCGGAGTAATTGGCAATGCCATAAATTATGTTTCCGGTTTCTACTATTTTGCAAGAAGCTTCGGGTATGTTATCCGGGACTAATTTTTTTGTTGCAACTTCAACTTTCTTTTTTATTTGAAATACATCACTGTGATTTCGAACAACTATGTAAACAGCTTTTGCCATTATGTTTGAGGTTTGAAAATTTGGGCTAATATGGGTTACAAGAATCGTTAAAATTGTAATGCAAGTAAAACTATAATAATAAATCAATCTTATTCCAAACAGTGTCTCTTATCATTTTAGTTACTACCATTTTTCATAACTTTTGTGCTAATCATTCGGCCGTCATCAAATTTCAATACAAGGAAATAGTATCCATTGCTGAGATTCGACATATCTACTTTTAGAAATGTTTCACTAGCTGCGGTAACGAACTCTTTTGTTATAACCAGCTTACCGCCAGCATCAAGTAAAGATAGATAGACTTTAGTGTTAGCGTCAATGGTAGTAATACTAATATTCGCTATATCATATACAGGGTTGGGGAATACTTTAAATTCATTGGAGGAGTACGGAGTATTAGAAAGCCTTGCACTTGATACAGTTAATTGCATCGTATCTTTTGCTATTGCACCACTATTATCAGTAACTGTGAATTCTAATTGATAAACTCCCTGAAAAAGATTTTCAATGTTGGTTTCCGCTTGGGCCGGCGTTGCCAAAATAGAATTTAAGGGACCATCTATTACCCTCCAACTATAAGCTACTATCGTACCGTCTCTATCTGTGCCTTTTCCCTTTAGTATTGCATTATTTACAGGCAGTACAACATTAATGTCATCACCAGCATCTGCAACAGGTAGTTGGTTGATAACTATAGCCTTATTTACGGTAACCTGTACTGTATCTTTTCCAATAGCTCCTTCATTATCCTTTACGGCTAACTCATATTGATAAATACCCTGAACTAAATTATTGATTAAAGTTGTTGCAGAATTTTGGGATACAATTGTTCCTGCTGCAGGGCCGGATAATTTAGTCCAGGTATAGCTGGAAATTGTACCATCTGCGTCAGTTCCGGTCCCTGTTAAAGTAAGGTAATTTACGGGTAAAGTAATTGTTTTATCAGCATCCGCATTCGATACCGGCGGCTGATTTGGTGCCGCATTAACCGTAACTTTTACCGTATCTTTTGAAGAGGCCCCATTGTTATCAGTTACAGTTAATTGAAATTGATATACACCCTGCACCAAATTGGTTATTGCAGTGTTGTTTGAATTAGGCGAAGTAATTGATCCGGTTTCGGGTCCGGAAATTTTGACCCAGGCATAGCCGGAAATTGTACCATCCGCATCTGTTGCCGTTCCTGTTAATGTAAGGTAGTTGGTGGGTAAAGTAATTATTTTATCTACACCCGCACTCAATACCGGAGGCTGGTTTGGCGCTGCATTAACCGTAACTTTTATGGTGTCTTTTGAGGTAGCGCCATTGTTATCAATTACAGTTAATTGAAATTGATATACACCTTGCACCAAATTAGTAATGCTGGTATTGTTGGAATTAGGAGATGTTATGGTGCCAGAAGCAGCACCAGCTATTTTCGACCATTTATAAGCGGAAATTGTTCCATCTGCATCTGTTCCGCTTCCGGTTAAGTTGATAGTATTGGTAGGAAGTGTAATTGTTTTATCGGCTCCCGCTATAGCAATTGGTAAAATATTAATGGAAGCATTTACTGTTACCTGTACATTGTCTGTAGCTGTAGCTCCATTGTTATCTGTTACAGTTAATTCATACCGGTAAACACCCTGAATTAAATTATTAATGACAGTATTGGCACTGGTTGGTGAAACAATAACCCCGGATGCCGGACCAGCAATTTGTTTCCACAGATAGGAAACTATGGTGCCATCTATATCTGTTCCTGTACCTGATAAGGTTGAATTGTTTACAGGTAGTGTTATCACTTTGTTTAAACCGGCTTCAGCCACTGGAGCCTTATTGGGGGCTGCGTTAACCGTTATCCTTACGGTATCTTTTGAGATTGCATTCATATTGTCTTTAACAGTCAATTCAAACACATATACTCCTTTTTCAAGAGCATTTACCAGGGTGACTGATGTATTTGATGAAACGATAGTTCCCGCAACCGGTCCGGAGACTTTAACCCATGCGTAACCAGCAATTGTGCCATCTGCATCCGTTCCGCTGCCACTTAAGTTTACATAGTTTACTGGCAGTGTAATTGATTGATTTAATCCTGCATCTGCTATTGGAGCCTTGTTAGGTGCCGGATTCACCGTAACCCTAATGGTGTCTTTAGCAATTGCTCCACTATTATCGGTAACAGTTAATACAAATTGATAAATTCCTTGTTGAAGGTTACTGATTGATGTATTTGCTGAACTAGGGGAAACTATTGTTACTGAATTGGCTCCAATAATTTTTTCCCAGGCATAGCTGGCGATAGTACCGTCTGCGTCAGCACCGGTTCCGGTTAAAGTAACACTACTAACGGGTAGTGTAATAATTTTATCTCCCCCGGCATTTGCCACCGGTGGTTGGTTTGGCGCTGCGTTTACAGTTATTTTTATGGTATCTTTTGTTACTGCCCCATTATTATCGGTAACAGCTAACTGGTATAAATTTGCACCTTGTACTAAATTAGTAATAGCTGTAGTTGCTGTATTAGGTGACGCAATACTACCTGCAGCAGTACCGGAAATCTTCATCCATTTATAGCTTGTAATTGTGCCATCTTCATCAGTTCCACTGCCTGTTAAAGAAGTATAGTTTACAGGCAATACAATAACCTTATCTAAGCCTGCATTGGCAACAGGAAACTTATTTGGAGCTTTTTTAACTGTAAACTGTACAATGTCTTTTGAGATGGCTCCATTATTATCCGTTACAGTTAACTCAAACTTGTAACCACCATTTTTCAAATTATTGATTTCCGTGACTGCACTATCTGGAGAAACTATTACAGCTGACATTGCACCTGATATTTGTTTCCAGGAATAACGTGTAATAAAACCATCCTCATCAGTTCCACTACCAGTTAAGCTGGTACTATTGGTTGGTAGAAAAATAACAATATTGCTTCCTGCAATGGCAACCGGCGCTTTGTTTAGCCCATCATTCACAATTACTTTTATTGTATCGGCTGAAACTAAACCGTCATTATCTGTTACTGTCAGTTTAAATTCATAAAACCCTTGTGTGAGATTGTTCACTTGTGTAGAAGCAGTATTGGGGGATACCAGAATTGCTGTACCAGGCCCTGTTATTTTTGCCCAGCTATAACTAATAACAGTGCCATCCGCATCTGTGCCGTTACCAGCTAAGGTAACGCTGTCAACAGGTAAGGTAATTATCAGAGTAGTACCTGCGTTGGCTACCGGCGCCTGCCTTGGTGCCGCACTAACTGTTATTTGTATTGTATCGGCTTTAATGGCTCCATTGTTATCTGTTACACTTAATTCAAATTGAAATACACCTGCTGCCAAATTGTTTATCACAGTAGCGGCAGAATCGGGTGAAATAATAGTTCCACCATCAGGGCCGGATATTTTTGTCCAGGAATAGCGGACAATTGTACCGTCAAAGTCAGTTCCTACGCCTGTTACGTTTGTGCTGTTGATGGGCAGTTCAATAATTTGGTCTGTACCTGCATCTGCCTCGGGTAGCTGATTAACGGCTACATTTACTGTTATCTCAACTGTATCTTTAGCATTTAAACCCTTATCGTCAAGAACAGTTAGTTCAAATTTATACACACCTTGCACCAGATTATAAAATGACGTGTAAGCTGAATTGGGCGAGGAAATTAAGCCCTCATCGGGTCCCGCTATTTTAACCCAATTATAGCTCACAATTGTGCTATCAATATCTGAACGGGCCCCTGTAGTAGACGTACTGTTTGTTGGTAAGGTTATAGAAATATCCGATCCAGCACTTGCAACAGGCGGCTGGTTTGGTGCTGCTATTACGGTAACTGTTACTGTATCCTTTGCATTTGCATCAGCATTATCTGTAACAATTAACCTAAACTGATAAATACCTTCTACCAAACCAACAACAGTTGTTGTAGCAGAATTTGGAGATGAAATACTACCCAAAACAGGTCCCGATATTTTTAGCCACTTATAACTAACGACCGTTCCGTCTACATCGGTTCCAATGCCAGTTAAAACTATACTGTTTAAAGGCAATTCTATTACCTGATCTGTTCCGGCATTGGCTACGGGTGGGGCCTGAACAGTATTAATATTTACAGTTACCTGAACAATATCTGATGAAATAGCTCCATGATTATCTGTAACAGTTAATTCAAAAATATAAGTTCCTTGCTGCAGATTGCTGATAGTTGTTGAGTCATTACCAGGTGATACAATCACGCCATTTGCCGGCCCCGAAATCTTTACCCACCTATAACTAATTACTGATCCATCTATATCTGTTCCGGTACCTTTTAGGAGGGTACTATTTGCGGGAAGAGTTACTGTCTGGTTTGAACCTGCATTGGCTACCGGTGCATGGTTGATTGCGGAGTCTACTCTTATTAAAATAGTATCTAAAGAAACAGCTCCATTGTTATCGGTAACACTTAACTCATATTGAAATTCACCCACCTCCAAATTATTAATTACTGTAGTGAATGAAGTAGGGGAGAGAATAGTTCCGCCGGTAGGCCCAGCTATTTTAACCCAGGAATAGTTGGTTATTGTTCCATCAAAATCGATACCGTTGCCAGTTAGGGTGGTAGTGTTTACTGGCAATACTATAATTTGATCTGCTCCGGCATCAGCCACTGGCAGTTGGTTTGCTGCTGCATTTACAGTTAGCTGTACCGTATCCTTAGCAATGGCTCCTTTATTATCCTGAACAGTCAGTTCAAAAAGATATACTCCCTCCACCAAACTATTCACCGAGGTAACAGCAGAATTAGGAGAGCTAATTGTACCTGTAACAGCGCCGCCTATTTTTACCCATTTGTAGCTGGTAATTACTCCATCCGTATCCTTACCACTACCGGTTAAAGTAGCAATATTTGTTGGCAAAGTAACTAGTATGTCTGCACCTGCGTCTGCAACAGGCGGTATATTAGGAGCAACAGCTAATCCGTTAGGAATTAATATTTTACTTCCCCATGCGGGTATTGTAACTGAATTATTATAAATATTTCCAAACACATCTTTTTTACTGAGTCCTGAAAATGAGATTACTTTGGGACTGTTGCTGGCATTGTATTCCAGTGTGCCTGTGTTATCTGCCACATAGGTACCATGTCTTTCAAAACCAATTGTGCCATTTACGAAAGCAATTGTTCTGGCAGACTGAATATATCCAGTCCCATTTTTCAATACAGTTATTTCACTCATTGATGAATCTATGCCAGCTCTTAATGAGTAGTAATTACTGTCAACCGTTCCTAAATTTTGTATTGATTGAAGTACGGTAATATTAGGTTCATCTCTTGCACCGTTGGTAAAAGCAAAGCGATATGGGTAAAAAATATTTTTTGTTACCCTTAATCCTATAACTGTTCTACCTATTTTGCTTCCTCCAAACCTTTGAGTAGAATAACCTTTTAATGTATTAAATGTTGTATTGTTAGTGAATGTTATGTACCTGTTATTATTACCATGTAAGCCTGCATCAGGCATGTTGGCAACTGTATTGGAGTCGAATGTTACATTGTAAGCGCCATCATCTGCATATAAGCCATTCACTGACACATCAGATGGATCACTTGTGCCATTACCCTGCCCAATTCCGTTAACAACTATATTACTTACTACTTTTCTGTTAAATCTTGGCAAGTAGGCACTGGTATCAAAAGTTGCCTCTGACGTATATATACCTGCACCGTCATCCCTTACTTTACAATAAGTATCAACAAGATTGTATTTAATAAATGCGTTGTTGCCGTACCATGCAATTCCTCCATATCCACAATTGGTTATTTTACAATTTAAAATATATACATTACTTCCTGCCCGGTTCAAAATACCATTGCCACCATTGTTTTCATTGCTTGTTTCCATTCCGGCTATTAACGCTGTGCTATCAACGATACAATTTGAAATGGAAGAAAGTGTTGTATTACCATCGTTACTAACCTGAATTCCGGAACCTAAACTATTTCGGGTAGTACAACGGTCCACAACCACATTAGTAGCAGAAAATACGCTTATTGCCTCAGCGCCACTATTACTTACATCACAATTTTTAATCTGATGATTTGCACCAGATAAAATGTGAATTGCTTTTTTACCTGCTCCAATAAAAGATAAATCGTTAATAGAAATATTGTTATAATAACCGGGGTAATTGGTTATTAATATATCAACTGTAGAAGCTTGAATTTTGTAAGCTGTTGGATTGTTGTTTCCAAAATACATCCTTAATTTATTGTTGCTGCCGTCTTGCCACCATTCTCCATCCTGGTCAAGTGTCTTTGAGTCTCTTTGAAAGAAGTATCCATAGTTTAATTTTGGAGTAGAGGAATGTGCTGCAAAACTTATTGTACCTCCCGAGTGGGCTGTAACAGTTTTTCTTAAAATCTCCCAACGGTTTAATCTGATGGCAACCTCTGCACCTGTCCAGTTTTTTGTAGAAGAAAGTGCTGGTCCCGTAATAGAACTGGTTGATGCGGCTGTATAAATTAAATAACCTGCCTGTGATGCATCTGCATTAGGGTATCTGCCTATTTGCTGAATTTTCCCATCTCTTAACACCAAATTATTTGTTGATTTTACGTCCCTGGTAGGTGCCTCCCAGATATTGCCTCCTAAATTAACCCAGCCTGTAATTGTTGAAAGCCCTGTTATGATTGGTTTTGCACCGGTACCATATGCACCAAAATTTAAATTAGATCTTTTAATAACAATGCCTCCATAAAAGGTTCCGCCTCTTTTAAAAAGGATGCTATCGTTTAACGCAAATGTGAAACTGTTTACTTTGGTGATAGTTTGCCATGCAGTTGCTGGCGAAGAGCCATCATTTATATCATTGCCTGTTTCTGATATATAATAATTTTTTGCATGAATTGTACTGCAAAAGAATATAAAAAGTACAAATAATAGTCTTTTCATGGGGTTAGGATTTGGAATAACTTGAGTAGTATTTATGTACTACAAGACTGCATTTATAATTACTATTATTTAACTATTTCGAGTGCTTTTTTAAACTGAATATTAAGTGACACGTTGCTTAATGATTGTACACGTATTAGTTTAATTATTACCACTTTTTATAGGAAAAATAATTGCTGATCTAATGTTTTAAGAAGTAGCAATAACTTCAATATCCTTTATCGACTGTAGAATTGATAGTCCATTACTATATTGTTCAATTCTTCCACACAAGGTGAAATATTCAATTTTGCAGGATTGGATTTTTAAATTGCTGAGCTTGTTTGCAAGGGCCTGATTATTTCCGGTCTTTAGCGATAAAATGTATCGGCCTTGCTTTAGATTGGGCGAGTTGGTGTTGATGGAAATTAATAAGAGAATAATTAATTTCTTAATAATTAAGTTTTTCACGGTATAGGGTTTAGTTTACAGGATTCGGATTAATTTCAGAGAAGTCCTGAAATCAATATGTATAGAACGTGTTTTGATTCGATTTATTTTGCTGTAACCTATATCAAGACGATTGGTTACATAGACCAGTCGTTATTTGAATAAAAGTATTCAAATTTTACTAATATATATCTGATTAAAAATAATTCGATTAATGTATATGGTATCCTTAAATTACTTTCTTTTAATTTTTAATAATACAATTGTTTTTTCTCTGTCTCGCTTATTAAAAATGTGTAGGGGTTTGGGATTATTTTTTTATATAGTCCATTAAAACAGGATTTTTAATTATTCGTTTTCATTTTTTGCACATTTATTGTTAGGTAGAAGCTTACAATTTTTTTACTAAAAAAAACGTTTTCTAAATAATATTCTAAGTTTCTTTTAATGATATTGAAATAAGCTACGGATGTTAACAACCGAAAAAAATAATTAGAATTTTTTCTTTAAAAATAATTTTAAAATAGATTGAAGGTCCGTAAGCTGTAATATGCCTTAACCCGGCAAGGTTATCCTTTTTAATATCAAGACTAAGCAGCACTTTTAAAGACCCTACTTTTGCTGGCAATTTTGATGTAAATCATAAATAGTTATAGAAGCAATTTTTATATTAAAGTCGGCGCTGTTATTTATCTAATAGAAGTTCATTTTTAATGATTATGTTAGGTTGAAAGAGATTCATTGAACCTAACATCTTCAATTTAATAGGTTGAAGAAAAGGGTAAATTGATACACATAGATAAGCGAAATAAACATCAAAAATAATTAAACCATTTACATTGGAGATATGCCAACATTTGCCCAATTAAAAAAGAATTTAAAAAAAGATTATACAAATTTCAAAGTAATTAAAGTAGCGATACTTGGCGATACCGCCACTCAGTTTCTTCTACAGGCCTTGCGTGGAGTTGGCTATGACAATGGCTTTGATCTGCAAATATGGGAAGCCGATTTTAACCAGATTGAGCGCCAGGTTTTTGATCCTGCATCTGAATTGTATGAATTTAAACCGGAAGTTGTAATCGTTTTCCAATCTGCTCATAAGTTGCTTGCAACCTACAATAAATTGAAGCCTGATCAATATAGCAGTTTAGCAGATTGTCAAATGGAATTAGTTAATAATTTAAATAATACCATCAGCTCGAGGCTACAATCAAAAATCATCTATTATAATTATACAGAAATAAACGATGCTGTATTTGGTAATTACGCAAATAAAGTAGCATCCTCTTTTTTGTATCAATTACGTAAACTCAATTATGAGTTGATGGTATTTGCAGCAGAGAATCCTGATTTTTATCTTTGTGATTTATCCTCCTTACAAAATCATTTTGGGAAAACCAGTTTTTTTCACACTTCTGTCTACATAAATACAGAGATGGTTTTGAGTATTGATATTTTGCCGGAAGTTGCGGCAAAAACGATTGATTTGATTGCGGCGATGAATGGTAAATTTAAAAAATGTTTGATATTAGACCTTGATAATACCATGTGGGGAGGAATAATCGGGGATGATGGTTTGGAAAATATTCAGATTGGAAGTTTAGGAATTGGTAAAGCGTTTACCGAATTTCAATATTGGATAAAAAAGCTAAAAAACAGAGGTATTATTTTAGCTGTTTGCAGTAAAAATACTGAATCTGTTGCAAAGGAACCGTTTGAAAAGCATCCTGACATGCTGTTAAGATTGGAAGATTTCGCTGTATTTGTAGCTAACTGGGAAAATAAAGCTGACAACATCCGGTATATACAAAGTGTTCTGAATATCGGTTTCGATTCTATGGTTTTTCTCGATGACAATCCATTTGAAAGAAATATTGTAAGGCAAAATATTCCGGATATTACCGTGCCCGAATTACCCGAAGATCCTGCTGATTACCTTGAATATTTATACCAGTTAAATCTATTTGAAACAATCTCCTTTTCAAATGAGGATGTTGAAAGAACAACACAATACCAGGTGGAGGCTAAAAGAAACGTGCTGAAAAAAAGCTTTACCAACGAAGAGGATTTTCTTAAAAGCCTGCATATGGTTTCTTTGGTAGAACCGTTCAATAAATTTAATTCACCAAGGGTTGCGCAACTTTCTCAGCGGTCTAACCAATTTAATTTACGAACTGTTCGTTATACAGAAGCAGCTATTGAAATGCTTGCTGCAGATACTACAGATTACCATACCTTCTCCTTTACATTAGAAGATAAATATGGTGATAATGGACTTATTTGTGTTATTATATTAAAGCGGGAGGATAAAAACGTTTTGTTTATTGATACCTGGTTAATGAGTTGCAGGGTTTTAAAACGTGGTATGGAGCATTTTGTACTCAACACAATTGTAAACCATGCTAAAGAAAACGGATATTCAACTATTAAAGGAGAATACATTCCAACAGCAAAAAATGAAATGGTAAAAGACCATTATTTAAAACTGGGGTTTCAGCAAGCCGGTAATTTATGGGAATTAAATGTGAGCCAGTATGAGCTTAAAGATTGTTTTATTTCAACTAAATAAAAAAATATGAATCGAAGTATAATTTTAGGACAACTAAACGAAATTTTTATTGATGTTATTGACGAGGATGCAATCAGTTTAAAAGAAACTTCAACTGCCAAAGAGGTGGAGGGATGGGATTCCTTAACACATATTCAATTGGTAGTAGCCATTGAAAAACATTTTAAAATACGTTTTACAGCTAAAGAAATTCAGGAGTGGAAAAATGTAGGTGCATTGATTGATAGTATTGTTAATAAGCTTACAATATAAGAACAGCTAATTTATTTATTAGCTGACATTGATGGATTGTTTTAAAAATCAGTTACAGAAGTATAAAAAATCAGTAACCAATCATTAAGTTTTAAGCGACCATTTAAACGGCGGGTATTGATTATACGGAATAGCGGTCTTGCTAACTTTTAGTTGCACAAGTGCCTATTTAAAATTTAAAACTTTTAAAGGAATCCAATTTTACATTAATAATAATTTCCCCCAATACCTAAACCCCCAAAACCCGGGAATTATGATTTTTACTTCAATAGTATTTGCACTATTTTTTTTAATGGTGGTAGTACTCAATTATTTACTACCTGTAAAATTTCGCTGGATATGGCTTTTGTTATCTAGCATCTTTTTTTATACTTATAGTAATCCCGCCAATATTTTAGTGGTCGGTTTTATTGCGCTTGTTACTTTTTATTCAGCAAAACAAATTGAAAATGCAACAGCTCCAAAAATTGCTTTTCGATTTTATTTATTAGGTATAATTTTAAATATTGGCATACTGGTATTTTTTAAATACAGCAATTTTTTTACATCAACAGCCTTTGATGTGATTAATTTTTCCCGAATTAAGTTGTTTAATTCAACAGCTCCACTGCATAATTCTTTTTTGATAAATGTACTTGCACCGCTGGGTATTTCTTATATTACTTTTCAGGCAATTGGATACCTGATAGAAATAAAAAGAGGAAACGAGGCTGCAGAAAAAAACCTGGCTCATTTTTCAACATACCTGCTTTTTTTTCCAAAAATTGTAGCCGGCCCGGTAGAAAGAGCTTACAACTTTTTACCACAAATTAAACAGCAAAATGCTTTTATTTATCAAAATATTAGTTCCGGTTTAAAGCTTATTTTATGGGGCCTGTTTAAAAAATTAGTTGTGGCAGACAGGTTATCTATTTATGTAAGTGCTGTGTTGGGTAATTCCGAACATCATTCCGGAATATCGTTAACAATTGCTGTTATCTTTTATGTATTTCAGATGTATGCCGACTTTTCCGGATATACAGATATGGCGCTTGGTTTTGCAAAAATGCTGGGATACGATTTAACACAAAATTTCAACAGGCCTTTATTTGCTAAATCCGTTACAGAATTTTGGCGCAAATGGCATATATCTTTATCTACCTGGTTTGCAGATTATTTTTACAATCCCATTGCTATTGCAAAAAGAGATTGGGGTAATTGGAGTGTGGTGTATGCTTTTTTTACAACCTTTATTGTATTGGGTTTTTGGCATGGTGCCAACTGGACTTTTATTGTATTTGGGGCCTTACAAGGATTAATACTTACCATCGAATTTTTTACCCGTAAAGCCCGAAAAAAGTTTCGAAAAAAAATACCAGATCTGCTAAACAGTATAGCCGGCATTGTTTTTACTGTTGGCTATTTTGCAATTTCACTTATATTTTTTAGGGCAGCAAGTTTAAAAGAAGCGTTTACAATTATAAAAAGAATCTTCACGTCCAAGGGATCGGTTTACGTCGAAAACCCTTCCATTATTATGTTTTCGATATTGGGTGTTGGCTTTATGATGCTGGTAGAATTTAAAAAAGAATTTTTCAATGATTTATTTACTTTATCCAATAATAAGTTTTGGTTGGTGCGTAATTGCTATTACTGTTTGCTGCTGATACTTATTTTAATAGCCGGTGTTTTTGATGGCGGCGAATTTATATATTTTCAGTTTTGATAAAGAACCTGTATGTTACAAACGTTTAAAAAGATATCGCAAAAAAAGGGCTATTTATATTTATTTATAAAGATGGCTTCTTTTTTATTACTGGCTTGCTTTTTCGACTTTCTTATTGGGCGGCTATTTAATAAATTTTATTTAAAACAAACTTCTGGCTGGGAGTACAGAACAAAATATTCTATTGAAGATACCAAGGCCGATATTTTGATTTTTGGAGCGTCGAGGGCGCAACAACAATACAACCCACTCTATTTTGAAGAACGATTGCAGCAAACCTGTTATAATGTTGGAAGGGATGGTGAACCAATATTTTATTATTATGCCGTTTTAAAAGGGATATTAAGCAGGCATCTTCCTAAAATGATCATATTAGATATAGAGAATGGCGTGTTTAAAGAAAGCGCAAGCAGTTACGATAGAATTTCAATATTGTTGCCCTTTTATAAAACTCATCCGGAAATGCGTTCTATCATTGAATTACGAAGTCCTTTTGAAAAATTTAAACTTCAGTCCGGCATTTATCCCTATAATTCTATGCTGTTAAAAATTTTAAAAGGCAATATTAAATCGGGCGGAAAAGAGAAAGAAGACATTAAAGGATATTTGCCATTATTAAGATCACTTAATGAACCAACAAGAACGGTTGATTTATCCAAACCATATAAGCTGGATAGTAACAAACTAAATTGCTACAAGGCTTTTATAAATGATTGTAATAAGGCAAACATAAAATTATACTTGATCAATTCGCCCTACTATTTCAATTCAATCGGAAAAGATATATCAATGGAAATTGCAAAAGATATTGCGAATAAAAACTCTCTTGATTTTATAGATTTTTCAAAGGACGAATTTTTCCTAAAAAGCCCCCATTTATTTGATGATACAGTTCACGTTAATTTGGCTGGATCTAAAATATTCTCGAACAGAGTGATTGATTCCATTATATCAAATAAGTAGCAAATTGAGTTAGATTTGTTATTAATTCTCAATAATATTTGTTTGAAAATATTACTGGTTTAAGCAAATCAAAATTATTAATTAAATGCTTTTTAACTCATTTCATTTTCTTTTCTTTTTTATAACTGTTACCACTTTTTATTTTTTACTTCCTTACAATAAAAGATGGCTTTTGTTATTGGCAAGCAGTTGCTATTTTTATATGGCCTTTGTGCCCATATACATCTTGATTTTAGGGTTTACTATTGTGGTTGATTATATTGCCGGCATTTTTATAGAAAAATCAACAGGTAAACGAAGAAGGCTATACCTCATCATCAGCCTGATTGCTAATATTGGAATTTTGTGTGTTTTTAAATACTACAATTTTATCAACACAAACTTTTCCTTTTTGCTACATGGCTTTGGCCTTTCTAATCCAATACCTTATTTGTCGATACTTTTACCAATCGGTCTTTCTTTCCATACGTTTCAGGCAATGAGTTATACAATAGAAGTGTACCGGGGTAAACTACCTGCAGAAAGACATTTTGGAATATATGCCCTCTATGTAATGTTTTATCCGCAGTTAGTAGCAGGGCCAATTGAAAGACCACAAAATCTGTTGCACCAATTCAGACAGAAACATCCCTTTGATAGTGACAGGGTCTTTGAAGGACTTAAAATAATGATATGGGGATTATTTAAAAAATTAGTTGTTGCGGATAGATTGGGTATTTATGTAAACGGTGCCTATAATCATTTACACCAGCAAGATGGAATGACATTGGTAATGGCAACGATATTTTTTTCATTTCAGATATATTGCGATTTTTCAGGTTATTCCGACATGGCAATTGGCGCTGCAAAGGTTATGGGGTTCGATTTAATGACAAACTTTAAACGGCCATTATTTGCAAAAAGTACGGGCGAATTCTGGAAGCGCTGGCATATATCTTTATCAACCTGGTTTAAAGATTATTTATACTTTCCATTAGGAGGTAACAGAGGCACGGTTTCCAGAACCTATATTAATTTGATGATAGTTTTTCTTATAAGTGGATTGTGGCATGGAGCCAACTGGACCTATATTATTTGGGGGGGCATCAATGGATTTTACCTGGTATTTGCAATAATTACAAAAAAATACAGAGAAAAAATGGGGGAATTAATTGGGTTGAATAAGTTTCCCCGCTTTAATATTTTTGTTCAAATTGTAATAACATTCATTTTAATCAGCTTATCCAGAGTTTTTTTTAGAGCAACATCCGTAGCAGATGCATTTACTGTATTTAGGAAAATGTTAACCTTTAAAGGATCAATTTTTAATGACGGGATAGCAATTGTCATCTATTGTTTTTCAGCAATTTTTATGTTGTTGATAGTAGAGTTTAAAAGAGAATATTATACAGGAAGTTTATCTTTTTCTCACAATAAAAATTTCTGGGTACGAACGTCTTATTATAGCCTGTTGGTAATCCTCATCATTTTAGTGGGTGTTTTTGATGGAGGTCAATTTATTTACTTTCAATTTTAAGTTGGAAATCATGATTAAATCAATTTATAGCAATACGCTTAAATCATTCTTTCTAAAGCTATTCATATTCTTTTTTGTTGTTTTTATTGCAGACAGGTTATTGGGTGCCATGCTTAAAAAATATTATTTTAAGCAAGAGGCCGGCTACGATTATCTAACTACTTATGCCTTAGAAAAAACATCAGCAGAATTGGTAACTTTTGGTTCTTCCAGAGCTGCAAATATTTTTAATACCGGGATGTTTGAAATGCAAATGGGCTTATCCTGTTTCAATGCAGGCAGATATGGAGAGCCGATTTTTTATCATTATGCTGTTTTAAAAACTGTATTAGAAAGATATAAGCCTAAAATGATACTATTAAGTTTCGACGCCGGAAATTTTAGTATTAATCAGGAATCTTACGACCGTATAGCTTCGTTGTTGCCCTATTACAATGATCATCCAGAAATTCGTGATATAGTTGCTTTAAAAGGACCTTTTGAAAAAATAAAACTGCTCTCAAGCATTTACCCTTACAATTCCTTGTTATTATCCATCGTTTCAGGTAATACTGCAAGTAGTAAAAAAAAATTTCCTCATTTGAATGGCTATATTGCCAATAAGAAAATATTTACCGGGGAATTACAAACGATAGATTACTCAAAAGAAACGGCCTTGGATAGTATCAAAATAACAGCGTATAAAGCATTTATACAAGATTGCGAAAAGGCAAAAATACCTTTATACATTATCTGTCCCCCATACCTGATCAATTCCATTGGAACCGATGCTTCCATCATTGAAGCAAAAAAAATTGCAAAGGAAAACTATATTGAGTTTCTTGACTATTCAAGAGATACTTTTTTTTCAAATCGACCCCGGTTATTTGAGGATTTCAGGCATCTTAACGAAACTGGGGTTGAAATTTTTTGCAATATTTTAATCAAAAAACTATCATCGGCGTCGGTTAAATAGCATTTTACAAATGTTAAATTTTATCCCGAATAAAAAGTTTACACTAACTTCAATTTTTAAAACAGTAGTATATAAAATAAAACTATTATTTTAACGTTCCCTATTTATCCGTTTAAACCCTTTAAAATAATCCTATCACGAATCTTCCCATATTCCTTGTAATTTTTATTATAGAAAGACCTATTTGCTAATATGCCTTTAATAAGAAAAAATCACAATTAGAATACGGTTATAAAGAATACCCATGAGGAAAATCTACTTTTTACCTATCCTTTTGATTTTTGCAAATATATCTTTTGCTCAAATTACCTATACCTGGGCAGGCGGCATTTCCGGAGATTACCAGGTTGCAGCAAACTGGAGTCCTGTAAGATCTGTGTTAGCAAATACAGACATACTTTCTTTTAATGTAGCAACACCAATAGCAGTTACAAATGTGCCGTTGCAAACTATTGGTGCAATTGAAGTTTTTGGTGGAACCACTTCAGTTATATTTAGTACCAACTCGGCTGCTAACATTTTAACCCTTAATAATGCAACTCCACTTATATATTCCAGTGCAGGCGGCATTTTGGCGGGAGATGTACTTACCCTGCAATTAAGCAATAACAGCTCTTTTTCTATGGGCTCCGGAGTATTGGGTATATCACCAAACACCGGCGGAAAAATAAGTATCATCGGGGCGTTGGTATTGGCAGGCGGTAAACTGGATTTTGATGTTGCGGGAACCGGCGGTGCAAATATTTCGGGATCTGTTACGTATAACTCTGGAATATTTAGTTCCTTAAATACCAATGCTATTACCTGGTCAGGAACGGCAACCTATTTTCATGCATCTAATGGGGCCGGAGCATCTGCAATTCCTGTTTCCACATGGGCTACCGGAAGTACTTGTGTTATTACCGGCATGGGTGGGGGAGCAATAGCACCAACAATTTCGGCAGGTACAAATTTTTCTAATTTTACCTGGAACTGTGCTAGCCAACTAGCTGATGTTGACATCATTCTTCCTTTATCGACAGTATATATCAATGGTACATTTTCCATTGTAAATTCAAATAATAAATATATACGTTTATCAGATGCCTTAATTTCCTGCGGAAACTATTTGCAAACTGGTGGAAACATTATGTTGCAGTCTGCATCAGGCAATAGCATATTGACCGTCAATAATGCTTTTACGCATTCAGCAGGATTGCTGGATGGTGTGGGTGGGGCTTCTACTGGTACAGCTAAATTAAATTTAAAAGGGACTGTAACTAAATCAGGCATCTCGGATTGGTCTACATCCAGCAGCAGTTCCACAGCTCAAACCATTCTTGAGTTTTCCGGAGTTGCTACACAAAATGTAAGTATTGCTGGCACCTGGACTGCCCCGATTGCCGGGCGCTCAAATATAATTGTTAGTAATACAAGTGCTACAGGTGTTTCTTTATCAACAGGCAGTGTACTCAATGTTTTCAATACTAATAGCAGTACTGCTGCTACCTGTACAATGGTGGGGGTAATTTCCCCGGCAGATGCAACTGCTGTAATAAAATATACCGGCACGGCTGCGTATCCTACCGAACTGATATATACCAGCTCTTTACTTCAAACTGCAACAGCGGCCGAATTCCCAAACACTAATGGGCCGTTCAATCTTACTATCGCTGCTGGCAATACATTAGGGGTAAGTTTTCCGGTTGCTTTTAGCAGAACCATAGCCGGTACCTTAAAAATGCAGGGCGACAACTTAGATATTGGTGCAGGAAATACACTTTCACTTACCAACACAACATTGGTAAACCAGTTGAGTTATACCAGTGGCTTTATTTCTTCAGGAACACTTGGAAGGTTTTTTCCAACAACAGGCTTGCCAACTGCACCAGGTGGTACTTCACTTTTTCCTTTGGGAACAGGCGCCAACGATAGGGCGCTAAATGTATTTTTTTCTACTGCAAATTTAAGTGGCGGAACGGCAGGAATGATTTATGTTAGCCATACGCCCATTGTGAATACTTCACCCATATCTATTGCTGATAATGGCCAAAATCTGAATAAAAGGACCAATACTTTCTGGACAATTTCTTATGGGTCGTTTAATTGTGGATCCTCAACCATCTCTTTATCGGCAGTGGCTGCTAATATAGGATCGGTAGACTTTTTTAATGATTTACGACTGACTGATGGTGCTACCAGTTATGGAACATGGATAAACCCTAATACTGGTAATAACACTGTGCCTGTAACTGGTAAATCCGGTTTAAGTATGGCAAATATTAACAATCAAAATTTGTATATAGGTGGCGCAGCAAACAACCCCTTAATAATTATAACATTTACCTGGACAGGTTTGGGTGGCAATGCTGATTGGATCAACCCTGCAAACTGGACTAGTACTGCAATTGGATATCCGAGTGCATCTACCGAAATAGCAATTATCAATACTACATCTGGCACCCAACCAACTATTAATACTACAGACAATATAAATATTTACCAGTTAACAGTTGGAACTGGCATGACGTTGACCATGGCTGGTAATGCCAGAATTAATGTTTTTGATGCAGTTAGTTATTCCGGCAACACCGCATTTAGTTCATCCAGTACTTTTACTTATGCCCAATCCGGCGGTACGCAGACGTTGCTAGATCTTCCATATACTAATTTGTCAATTTCCGGTACTGCCGTAAAAAAATTCCCTCCTAACATAACCATCACAGGAAAATATACATTGAGTGGTGCAGCATCCGATGTAACTACTAACGCTAACACATTTACATTTGCAGGTACCGGCGCACAAGACGTACCACCGGCTAATTATTATAATCTTAAAATTATAGGAAACCGGGGCGGGGGTATGGTAAGATTAGGACTAGCCAATAATTCAACACCTGCAACAATTGATATTGCCAACGTATTTGATGTTAGTTCCTTAGCAAATTATTCTAATCCTCCTTCTACGCCATTTCCAAGTTTTACAACCGTAAATTTTAGCTCTTCAGGTTCACAAATTATTCCAGGGTTTCGTTATCCTTATAGTATTACAAATAGTGGGAATGGGCCCAGGGTGCTAGATCCTTTAGGATCAACAAACCCCAATAATGTAATTTATATCCGGGATTACTCCAGGGGGTCTGGGAATTATGATGTTACCGGTTCTAAAATAAATTTTTATTCCATTGGTACAACTTCAAGTAGCATGGTTTATTATTTACATAACCACAATTTTAATGACCTTGAATTTAGTGGTACCCAATTGGGTAAAAAGATAGAAATAGCGGATGGCAATATTTACATAAAAGGCAAATTTGCAGTTACGCTTACTAATTATACACAAACTTTAAAAAATACCTTTTTTGTATTTAATGGAGATGCTGACCAAACAGTGCCTGGTTTTAAAAGCAGTGCCGCAACGCCGGCATTTAAATACCCCAATATTGTAATACAAGGCGGCAACAGAAATGTTACACTTGGAAGTACTGATACAATCGGTATTACAGGAAGTCTTAAAGTGCCTTTATCCAGCTCCCCATACACAGCCGCCTCAATCTCGGTTATACCCTTTTCAAGTGGTAAAGGTTTTATTGTTGATGGCAGCACCGTAAATTTTAGTACAGGTTCCGACATTATACCACAACTTTTTCCATCAGTTACCGGTGCAAAAAATTACGAAAATATTGTTGTTTCCAGTGGTACCCGAAATATGGAAAAGGATGGGATGATCATTAGCGGTAATTTATCAGTCGGGATGGATTCATCAACCACCACCGTTGCATCTTCAGCAACTCTAAAAATTGGTAGTGGCACTAGTAACAGAACATTAAATGTATTGGGAAATATGAATATTAGCGGACTGGTATCCAGTCCAATTACAACGGGACAAGTAGATATGAACCCCGGTACAAGCCCCGGTGCAACCAGCCTTAACCTTGCGGGTAACTTAACTATTACTGGCAACGGGCAATTGATGGGTACTACTTCAACCGGTACAAACAATGGAACAGTGGTTTTTAATGGTATTACACCTCAAACATATAGCAATACATCTACCACTTTTAAAAACGGAATGGTAAATTTTACAGTTGGTAATAGCGCTACAGTTAGTAATTTAATATTAGGTACTTCTATAGATTTACTCGGTTCTGCAACAGCCGCTAACATGAGTACATTAAGAGTTAGAACGAATGCTTTTTTAAATTGTGGCACTAATAATATCACCAGCAATGGAACAGGTAACGCCATTTTTAATTTAAATGCTGGTGCTACTTTTATCACGGCTAACACTGGTGGGATAGAAGGTACAGCTACCAGTGGCACAGACGGTACTATTGATAGCGATGCTTTAAAGATTGTAAAAACCTATGATGCAGGCGCTAACTATGTATTTAATGGCGTTACCACCACCCCTTTCCCGGCTGCTATTATTTCACCTATAACTATGGCAAATCTTACCATTAATGCCAATGTTTCCTTAAACAAATCAATTGTTGCTAACGGTACACTTGACCTTACATCATTCACCCTGACACAGGCAAATAACAACCTGCGATTTGCCGGTTTAACCAGTACCACCGGCAACATTTATGCAGATAAGAATTCAACTTTATCTATACGTAGTAATTTACCAGTGGGTACTTTGCGATTTGCCACTGGTGGAAATATAACAGGGCAGTTAACAATTGACCGCACAACCCCTACCATTGTATCATTAGGATCAGATTTAATAATTGATAAAACACCATCAACTGGCAACTTTATTACCGGCTCCGCAACTGATGTTCTTGACATAAACGGAAATACCTTAACTATCAATGGCATTATTACCGGTACCGGAACTTTGAGTGGTTCTAACACTTCAAATTTAACGTTGGGTAATACAAGTACTACCTCGTTTAATATCAATTTTACATCCGGCAAGCAACTTTTAAAAAATCTTACTTTATTAAATGCAGTTAATCCAACATTAAATACCCCCCTAGATATTACTGCTGGTGCTGCCATTAATAATGAAGGCACCGTTAGTATTACCGGCACTTCAAAGCTAACATCCAACGGTAATCTCACCATAAAATCAAATGGCTTCGGCACAGCAAGGGTTGCAGCGGGAGCTATCGCAGGGGCATATATAACAGGGGATGTTACTGTAGAACGTTTTTTAGATGCCAAGCGGGCGTGGAGATTTTTAGCCGCACCTACTGTAGGGCAAACTATTAAGGCTGCCTGGCAGGAAGGGCAAACGGGAAACTCTAACTCGATACCGGGTTTTGGCACAATCATTACTTCAAATATTGGTGGTTGGTCAGCAGCCGGGTTCGATTTTTCATCACCGAGTGCTTCTTTACTTACCTACAATGCCACAACCAATAACTGGCCAGGTGCTGCAGCAACCAATGTTGCCATTTCAGCGTTAGCGGGCAATACATCTTATATGCTTTTTAGCCGTGGCGATAGATCCGTATTACCTAGTATGGGTACCGGGGCAACACCAACTACTGTATTAGTGAGAACAAAAGGAAGTCTGTTTCAGGGTAATTTGCCAGCAGTTGCGGTAGCAGCGGGAAAGTTTGCAGCTATTGGTAACAATTATGCAGCAGCCATTGATTTTAGTTTGATAAATAAGCTGAATATAGATCAGTCTTTTGATGTTTGGGATCCCAAATTAGGTTCATTGGGTGCCTGGGTTAAGTTTGCTTTTGCGAATGGATGGAAACCTTTAATTTCCGGTGGTACCTATGATGTTAATACTGCAAATCAAAGAATAGAATCGGGACAGGCATTTATGGTACACAATACAGCTAGCGGCGGATCTGTAACCCTTGTTGAAAGCAGTAAAATAGCTCAAAGCCGGTTAGTTTCCAGGCCTGCTGGTGTTACAGGTGCAACAAAGCAGATTTTTAAATCAAACTTGTACAATGTCACAAGTGGAAACAACATGATTGACGCCAATGTGGTGGTATTCAGCGATGATTATTCCAATGAAATTGATGGTAAAGATGGCCTGAAGATGACCAATTTTACGGAAAACTTCGGTATTCAAAAAGGTATGCAGACTTTGGCAGTGGAAGCAAGGCAGCCTTTTGTAGATACCGATACTATATTTTTCAATATTAATAAGCTTAAACGCCTGTCTTACCGAATGGAGTTTGTATCAGAAAATTTTGATAACAACCTGATTGGTTATTTAGAAGATAAATTTTTGGATAACTCTACCCTCATCCAAATGAACGGTACAACAACCGTAGATTTTACTGTTACTACCGATCCTGCGTCTGCTGTTGCCGATAGGTTTCATGTGGTGTTTTTAAAAGTGCTTCCATTACCGGTTAAGTTTACGAGTATTAGTGCCGCCCAGCAAAATGCTGCAATTGCTGTGAAATGGACTGTTGAAAATGAAATCAACATCAGTAAATATGAAGTGGAAAAAAGCACAAACGGGGTGAATTTTGTAAAGATTAATACCACAATTGCAACTGGTACTAACAATAACAGCACCACTTATAATTTCTTAGATATTACACCTGAGCAGGGAAATAATTTTTATCGCATCCGCAGTTACAATCAAAGTGGAAGTTTTGATTATAGCAAAATTGTGTTGGTAAAATTGGGCAAAACGGGTTCTGGCATCAGCGTTTACCCTAACCCGGTAAAAGATAACCAAATTGGGATTGCGTTTAACAATGTGGAGAAAGGTGTTTATCAAATAAAATTAATAAACTCATTGGGCCAATCAATGCTGGCAAGGCAGTTTACCAATCCGGGAGGCAATTCTACGGTAACATTTACGCCTGAAAATAATTTAAGTGCAGGGATTTATCAGCTGGAAATTATTACCCAGGATAACCACCATAATACTATTAAAGTAATTGTACAATAAAAGGTAAAGGCAAAAAGAATTAAACAAAAAAAGCCAATAAGGCTTTTACGAGAATCTGTTTTATTAACTACAATACAACTTTCTCCTTTTTTAAAAAAAGGATTCAATGAAAATCAAGATGATTTTTGTAAAACTCCAGTAATATAAAAAAGAAATCCTGATTAACTTACGATAGAAATTATTTATTTACTGGCAGCAACAGGATTTACTTTTATTATATTCACTGCCACCTTCTTAAGTTTTTCTTTTATTGCATAGGTATAAGAAAAAAAGTTATATACGTCTATTGGATATGCACCAAAAGATTTTTTAAAATCCAGCAAACCAGGCAAATCATCCCATCCTCCAAAATCATAAAATTTTAATCCTCTTTCTTTAAAATATTTTATATCGAAATAGTGCAGCAGTTTATTTGCATCTGCGATATTACGGGGATTATAGTTATCATTTAAGCGCATAGACCCAGACTCCATTGACCTTACAATACCTGAATGTAAATCCTCGATGTAGGAGTGAGCAACTAATATTTCACCATTCAAAACTGCGTAACTGCATTTCCAGGATTCCCCTTCATATTCACTGGCCCTGCTTTTATCTAGTATATTTAATTTTTTTTCTTTCGCAAAAACATTATAGAAATCTATGAATTCTTTTCTGTCATTGTTAAAATAGCACACCACTCCTTCAGCTTCAGATTTTTTTATACTTCTTTTATTTGAAGTACTAAAATTGGCATGAATAATTTCAATTGATTCATCTAATGGAAGGACTGCTGTTTTGGTTTGTTTCTTTCTGCCAAAAAACTTTAAATGTTCGGCTTCTCTTAACCCTCTGTAGCAAACGGGTTGTATAAGATCTGTCCACTTGAATTTATATTCGAACCAGTTTTCTGTTAAGGTGAAAACCCCCTGTCTCTTTTTAATTGACACCATGCAGCAAGTTATTAAAATCTTTATTTTGAAAGAAACACTGAAAAAGAGTTTACGATAATTTCATTTACGAGTCTCTGCTAAATTTTAACGGCTAGAGTGAATTGAGCCAGCAAAAAATAATTTTTGTAATCTAACACAAAACCCTCGCTAAAGCAAGGGCCAATAATAAAATGTGTGATATCTATAACTTTATAGCAGCCTTTTAATACTACTTGTTTTTGTTATAATACCTGTCTCTTTTATAATATTTAACCGGGTATTCTTCCTGACATTTTATCATCCTTGAAAAAAAGTTTTTGACAACTTTAATTAATTCGTTTACCTGGTTTTTATTGGATACCTGATTCATTTCATAGGTGGTTTAGTCATTTTTAAAACGTAGTGATAATTAAATTATTGTTTAACTGCAGTTGTATCAGTAAACATTGTAAAAATTAAAGTCTCTCATTAATAAAAGACATTGCTGCTCTTAAAAAAGTTACGAAATATTTTGATTAATGGATGTAGTAACTAATATCCAATCACCTGTTCTTCCATAACAGCAGGCATTGCTCTAAATTCATATTGCTGGTTGCGTAGCTGTGGCTCAAATCCGGCTTCACGTATGGCATCTTGTATACCTTTACTGGTAAAGCGGTGTGGTGCTCCTGCTGCACTCACTACATTTTCTTCAATCATAATGCTTCCAAAATCGTTGGCGCCTGCGTTTAAACAAAGTTGCGCTGTTTTTTTGCCAACTGTAAGCCAGCTTGCCTGTATATTTTTAACATTGGGCAACATAATACGGCTCATGGCTATCATACGGATATATTCCTCAGCGGTGGTTAAATTATGTACGCCTCGTATTTTTGCAAGCAGGGTATCCACATCCTGAAATGTCCAGGGAATAAAGGCAATAAAACCCTTTGTGTCTGCAGGTTTTCGGCTTTGTACTTCTCTTAGTTTGGCCAAATGCTCAAATCGTTCCGTAATAGTTTCTACGTGTCCAAACATCATCGTTGCACTGGTGGTAATGTTCAGTTTATGTGCTTCATGCATTACATCCAGCCATTCCTGGCTACCGCATTTTCCTTTGCTGATCAGGCGCCTTACCCTATCGGTGAGTATCTCTGCTCCGGGACCGGGCAAACTATCGAGGCCGGCTTCTTTCAAGGCCATCAATACTTCCCGGTGAGTGCTTTTTTCCAGCTTGGTAATATGGGCAACTTCTGGTGGGCCAAGCGTATGTAACTTAATGTTAGGGTAAAGGCTTTTTAGTTCTTTAAACAATCCAACATAATAACTTAATCCTAAATCCGGGTGATGACCTCCTTGCAGTAACAACTGTTCACCTCCATACCGGATGGTTTCGTCTATCTTTTTTTTGTACGTTTCAATATCAGTTATATAAGCTTCCGGATGACCAGGTATGCGATAAAAATTACAGAACTTACAGTTGGCAATACACACGTTGGTTGTATTAAGATTGCGGTCAATAATCCAGGTAACTTTGCCATGCGGCACTTGTATTTTCCTTAATTCATCTGCTACAAACATCAACTCTGTTAATGCAGCGTTTTCAAATAAAAAGACGCCTTCTTCAACTGTAAGCCATTCAAAGTTGAGTGCCTTTTTTAATAATGCTTCTTTGTTCATAATTCCGTTTAAGTAATTAACAACAAAAGTACATTCATTAGGTTGTATATTTAGTAAATTAGCTCGCAATATGAAGCATTTTGTATGTAACTTATTTTTATCAGTCCTTTTTTACAGCGGCTTTACACAGGAACTATTAAAGCCATTGCCGGGGGCAAAATTTATTACCAGTTTTTCTTTTAAACAATACAGTGGCGGCGTAATGATTGTGCAGGCCCAATTAAACAATATAAAAGATACCTTTAATTTTATTCTGGATACAGGTAGCGGCGGTATTTCTCTTGATTCTTCCACCTGTGCCGAATACCAAATCGTCTCCCGGCAATCAGATACCACTATTACTGGAATGGGTACTGCACGTAGAGTTAGATTTGCTTACAACCAGCAATTACAATTGCCAGGCCTTACAATAAGCCGGCTTAACTTCCATATTAATAATTACGATGTATTAACAAGTGTTTACGGAGAAAAAATTAATGGGGTTATCGGCTACAGTTTTTTTAGCAGATATATTGTAAAAATAAATTTTGACAGCCTTAGGGTTGAAGTGTTCAGTCCGGGTGAAATACAATATCCCAGAGATGGAACTACATTAAGGCCCGCATTTACCACCTTACCCATCCAGAATATTCACATACGGGATAAGCGGAAAATTGATTTTAATTTTTATTTTGATACCGGCGCCGGGCTTTGCTTTTTAATGAGTGAGGCATTTGCCAATGACAGCAGTGTGTTATTAAAAAGAAAAAAGACCATTGTAACGCAGGCAGAAGGAATGGGAGGCAAATTGCAAATGAAACTTACTGTAGTAAAACTGGTACAAATTGGCCGGTATAAATTCAGGAATGTGCCTACTTTTATATTTCAGGATGACTTTAATGTTACATCGTATCCATTTGTAGGCGGGTTGTTAGGGAATGATTTATTAAGACGCTTTAATCTTATTGTTAACTACCCGCAAAAAGAAATTCATTTATTACCTAATAGCCATTTTTTTGAGCCTTTCGATTATGCATATACAGGTATTGCCATGTATTATGTAAATGGTTCTATAATTATTGATGATGTTGCTGAGGGATCGCCGGGAGAAAAAGGAGGTCTTAAAGTAAATGATATTGTTTTAGGTGTAGGCAACAATTTCAGTAATAACATTATGCAATACAAAACCATGTTACAGGATGCAACCGGAAAAATAAAAATACTTATAACAAGAAATGGCGAATTGATGCAAATTTTAATTAAACCCATCAGCATTTTATAATAAAATTTACAGCAGATTTAACCGGCAAGTTTTAAATGCCGCTTTAAAAAATCTTCCTGCTGTTTTATATTGCTCCCTTTATCTTTGCCGCATGATTCTATATGAAAAATTTACGCTCAGCAACGGGTTGAGCGTAATAGTACATGAAGATAAAAGTACACCGATGGCGGTTATTGATGTAATCTACGATGTAGGTGCAAGAGATGAAAACCCCAATAAAACCGGCTTTGCACATTTATTTGAACATCTCATGTTTGGTGGCAGTATCAATATACCCGACTACGACGAACCCCTGCAAATGGCTGGTGGTGAAAACAACGCCTTTACCACCAACGACCTTACCAATTATTATTGCCAGCTACCGGCAGAAAATATTGAAACCGCTTTTTGGCTTGAAAGTGACCGCATGTTAAGCCTTGCATTCAGCGAAAAAAGTCTGGATGTGCAGCGTAAAGTGGTATGCGAAGAGTTCAAAGAACATTACATCAACAAACCATATGGAGATGCGGCCAGTAAAATGCGGGAACTGGCTTATACCACCCATCCCTACCGATGGATGACGATTGGAAAAGAGTTAAAACATGTGGAAGATGTGGAATTGCAGGATGTAAAGGATTTCTTTGCAAAACATTACACACCAGCCAATGCTGTATTGGTGGTGGCAGGAAATGTAACCGTAGAACAAGTAAAATTGTTAGCAGAAAAATGGTTTGGTCCTATCCCCGCAGGTGAGAAATACCAGCGCAATGTACCAGTTGAACCACCTCAAACAGCCCCCCGGCTTATGGAGGTAAAAGCCAACGTTCCGCTCAATGCCCTATACAAAACATGGCATATTTATCCAAGGTTGGATAAGCGGTATTATGTATGTGATTTAATGACGGAAATTTTGGGCGGCGGCGGCTCAAGCCGGTTGTTTCAGGCATTAGTAAAAGAAAAAAAGCTGTTTAGTAATATAGAATGTTCACACTATGGCAGTACCGATGCAGGGTTACTTTCCGTTGAAGGTAAGCTGGTAAATGGGGTGGATATGAAACTGGCTGATGCAGCCGTAATGGAAGAAATTCAGCGTTTGCTGGATGAAGGCATCACAGATGAAGAACTGCAAAAGGTTAAAAATAAAACCGAAAGTATGCTGGCTTTTGAAGACATGAGCGTGATGAGCCGTGCTACCAGTCTTGCAATGTACGAGCTGTTGGGCGATGCCAATTTGATGAATACAGAACTGGAAAGATACCAGGCTGTAACAGCAGAAGAATTGATTGAAGAAAGCAGGATTGTATTTGACAACAACAATAGCAATACCGTTTATTATTTTGCCGGGAATTAAAAAGCACAGCAGCTTATATAAATAAATACTTACTAAAATATCCGAACTTAAATAATGCTCAACAGAACTCAAGCTCCAAATATAAAAGATGCAATTGAATTTAACTTGCACCTAAAGCCCTATGACAAATTTGTGCTGGATAATGGCGTAGAAGTTTTTGCCATCAATGCTGGCGCACAGGATGTATTGCAGATTGAATTGGTTTTTTTTGCCGGTAACAGTTACGAAACTCAACATACCGTTGCAGCAGCTACCAATCATTTATTAAAAAACGGCACCAGTACAAAAACTGCCTTTCAAATAAATGAACATTTTGAATACTACGGTGCTTACTGTACCAGGGCCTGTTACAACGAAACAGCCACTGTATCATTGCACACATTGAGCAAACACCTGCCTGTGTTGCTTCCTGTAATGAAGGAAATAATTACAGATGCTGTATTCAGCGAAGAAGAGCTGGCAACATTTAAGCAAAACAGCAAACAAAAACTATCGGTTAATTTAAAGAAATGCGATTTTGTTGCCAACCGTTTAGTTGACGCTTATCTATATGGCGAACAGCATCCTTATGGCAAATACACTAAAGCCGAAAATTACGATGCGCTTAGTACTGATGTTTTGAAAAAATATTTTCAGCAATATTATGTACAGGGAAATTGTGTAATTTTTGTTGCAGGCAAACTACCCGATGATATAGAACAACAACTGAATAATAATTTTGGAAAGCTTAGCCTTAAAAATCATATCGCAATAACGACTGGTAACGGACGACTGGTAACCGAAGCGCCGGAACTGGTTATAGGTGATAAAAAACGAATTGTAAATGATGAAACCGGATTGCAGGGTGCCATCAGGATTGCAAGGCCATTTCCAAATCGTCACCACCCCGATTTTCAAAAGGTGATGGTGCTTAATACCGTTTTTGGTGGTTTTTTTGGCAGCAGACTAATGACAAATATCAGGGAAGAAAAAGGCTACACCTATGGTATACACAGCTATGTGCAAAACCATATTGGCCCCACCGCCTGGATGATAAGTACCGAAGCCGGTAAAGATGTATGTGAAGCCGCTATTCAGGAAATTTATAAGGAGATGAAGGTACTTAGGGAGGAGTTGATTGATGAGGAAGAATTGCTGTTGGTTCGCAATTATCTCATTGGTATAATACTGGGCGATTTAGATGGCCCTTTTCATATTATTGGCCGCTGGAAAAGTATTATTTTAAATAACCTGGATGAGCAATATTTTTACGACAGTATCCAAACCATAAAAAATATTTCAGCAGAAGAATTAAGAGAAGTTTCCCTTAGATATTTGCAGCCGGAAGCATTTCAGGAGTTGGTTGTTTTTTAAAATTACACTTTATACAAATTGTAGTATTAGCGCAAATAAGGGCTGTTTTGCAATAACAAGGTAAAATTATCGGGCCTGTTAATGATGTCATTGTGTTGCCGGTTGCTGTGAATAAAAAGAATGGAATTGTTTTTTAACCCGGTGTTCTGCAGGTTACTTTCTTCTGTAAAAAGAAAAGAGATTTTTTAATTGGTTAACTGTTGCATTATCGCAATATTTTCATCCATCGTTCCCCCTCGTTGGTATAGATATTTACAAACCGATGCTGTTGAACTAACTGCAGCCAGCTGCATATATATTTAGTTACAGATTTAGATTTTTTAAAAAAATAGATTATTTTCAATTTTAATAATTAGGTAGTATCATTTATTTATTGATTTTTATAAGATTGAATTAATCGATTATTAATAGTGCCGAAGTGTTTTGCGGGCAAGATTAAAATAGCAGCCCGGTTTGTTTAACCAACTAATTGCAATGATACGTTACCTGGTATTGATACCCTTACTGCTTCTTTCGTATGTTGGCATCAGCCAATCCATTTCAGCATCCGGTCCCGTTTCTTTTTGTGCGGGGGGTAGTGTAACACTTACCGTTAGCAACACAGCAGGCATTACTGGTTATCAATGGATAAAAGATGGGGCTGATATACCTGGCCAAAATACTGTTTCTATAAATACCGGCACATCGGGCAGCTACACAGTTAAATTAAACAGAACTGCACCTAAAGCGGATACCATTATTGGGCCAATGGTTGTTACCAATAATCCAAAACCGCTGCCTCCCTCGTATAATGTACCAGCCAGTCAGTGTGCATCAGTTGCTTATAATTTTGCAGTAAATATGCCATTAGCCGGCAACACTTATCAATGGTACTTTGGCGACGGCGTTAGTGGTGCAGGTGCAAATGTTTCGCATACTTTTACTGCAACGGGTTCGGCCTCACAAAGTTTTAATGTTTCAGTTAAAGCCATCAGTGCAGCAGGATGTGTTTCCGATTCTTTTAGACAGGCTGTTAGTGTAAACCAAATTCCAAAGCCTGTTTTGGATGATTCTATTTTCTTTTTACAATTTAATAATTGTGGTAACAATACTGGTACACCCACTTATTATGTAAGTGTAAATAATAACACCAGCAACCCTGGCAGTATAAGTGGATATGTATTAAACTGGGGTGATGGCGGAGCTGATATCAACCTTACCAATGCCAGTTTCCCCATCAACCATACATTTGATACTTATGGTGTATTTAATTTAAAAGTTACTGCAACCAATACTGTAAATGGATGTAGCGGAACCAGTATTAATAAAGTAATTAATCAGCTTAACCCGGCCGTTGGCATTGAAGGCCCGCCCGGTGGAAGTACCCAACGATGCGATAGTGCAGGATTTTGGTTTAAGGTAAAAAATTATAGCAATAATACGCCCGGTACAATATATCAATGGAATTTTGGAGATGGGTCACCAATCGTTACCTGGACAACACCGCTTTCTGTAGATTCAATATACCATAATTTTACAAAGTCATCTTGCGAATTACCGGGAAGACAATTTGTTGTAAATGTTACAGCAATTAATAGCTGCGATAACACATCCGCATCTATCAACAACATTAAAATATTTAAGAAGCCCGAAGCAGAATTTGACATCAATACAACGCCGAGCTGTATAAACCAACCGGTGAATTTTATCAATAAAAGCATTACGTCTTTTAATGGCCCGGACTGTAATAATGTTACAGGATATCAATGGGATTTTGGAGATCTATCTTCAGGAGCTGCCAATACTTCTTCGCTTAAAGACCCAGCTCATACCTATGCTTCGCCCGGAGTGTACAATGTAAAATTGATTGCTAACGGAAATTGCGGACTCGATAGTATTATAAAACAGGTTTGCATTGCCCGTTCTCCAACTCCCGGCTTTAAATTGGATACCACAGCCGGGTGTGCTCCATTCGTAATAAATGCAACTGATACCAGCAACAATTACGGCAGTTGTCAAAAAACAAGATATTTTTGGCAGGTAGCTTATACAACAGCTTTCTGTGAAACAACACCGGGGGCCACATCAACATTTACTAATGGCACAAGTGACACTTCAGCCAATCCATCTTTTAGCTTTACTAAAGCAGGTACTTATACTATTACTCAAATTGTAACCAATGCCTGCGGGTCCTTTAGCACTTCCAAAACAGTAAGTATACAAAACCCGCCAACTGTTACCATTAATCTGCCTGTTTACAGTTGTGGAGTAGTAAATATAATACCAGCAGCAACAGTAACAGCCTGCAGCATCAATCCACCAACTTCCTATGCATGGACTTTTGAAGGAGGTTCCCCTGCTACAGCCAATACAGCCAACCCCGGTAACATTTCTTTTACCACATTAGGAATTCATAAAATTACCCTCGCTGTTACCAACGACTGTGGTACTACCATTGATACAGATACGGTAGAGGTAACCACCACACCAGATGTTGTACCATCCACCAACCAAAAGCTTTGCGGTGGCCTTACAACCAATGGGTATAATTTTACCAGCACCATTGGCACACCCGTTTACAATTGGACAAATAGCAATCCATCCATTGGTCTGCCTGCAAGCGGCAGCGGAAATATACCTGCTTTTACGGCTACCAATAACGGGGCTGCCCCGGTTACTGCTACCATTATAGTTACACCATCTGTTAGCAATTGTGTTGGTATGCCCGATACTTTTTTCATCACTGTAAATCCAAGACCATCGGTTCCATTGGTTGCATCACCAGTTACTTACTGTCAAAATTCAGCTGCTGCAACCCTTACTGCTACAGCATCTGGCACCGATACACTTATCTGGTATAATAATGC
>JBBQEA010000003.1:0-54473 GCA_038320245.1 Chitinophagales bacterium
CATCCGGCAAAGAGGAACCTCCAAATCCCCGGTTAATAATGGTTTGCTGTGGGAAATATTCCTGAACATCTGTCCATTTGGTGAAAGAAGAACTACCAACAAAGAGTATGGCATGTTTTGGCGGGGAGCTTATACTATCCAGCATTTTAAAGGCGTGGATTTCTTTGTAATAGGGGCGTGTTGTATCCTGAGCAAACAATAAATTGCTTACCAGGAGAAAAATTGCAATGGCTTTTATTTTTTTCATTTTTTATTTTGTTGAGCCCTGAATGGGCGATAAATGTTTCAGCGTAAGGCATAGCCCGATGCCGTACATCAGCATTACATTCTATACGTTCATTTACACATAGGGCGGTGCCCCGATGTTATGATATTTCGCCCTTTCAGGGCTAGTCCCATACGTAGTTTTCATCTTACACCATACTCTACACATGGGGCGGTGCCCCGATGTTATGATATGACGCCCTTTCAGGGCTAGTCTCATACATACCTTTCATCTTGCTACATACATGGGGCGGTGCCCCAATGTTATGATATGGCGCCCTTTCAGGGCTAGTCCCATGCATATCTTTCATCTTGCTACATACATAGGGCGGTGCCCCGATGTTATGATATTTCGCCCTTTCAGGGCTAGTCCCATACATACCTTTCATCATACTCTACATTATACTTCTTTAAAAAACCACGATACTCATCCTGAAAATTTTTCTTCTGGTGATGCTCATGCTGCCGTTCAATGTAATTTATCACCACATCTATTTCAGACGGATTAACTGCAAAAGCTCTATAACCGTTTTGCCAATAGAAATGCTCATAAGCTTTTCCCTGTTCTTTTATCCATTTAGACGATCGCTTTTTTACTTCTTCCAGCAAATCCATCAATGCTATTTTCTTTGAAAGCAAACATAAAATATGTACATGGTCTTTATAACCCCCTACCTTGATGGGAATACTATCCATTATGTTGCAAACGCCTCCGAGATATGCATCTAAAGACGGTTCAATTTTATCATCTATCAATGGCTGCCTGTATTTTGTGCTAAATATTATATGGGTACTTAGTCTTGCTAATGATTGTCCCATTGGTTTGGTTTTAATTTAATAATTTTTCAATTTTCAATTTTCAATTTTCAATTTTCAATTTTCAATTTTCAATTTTCAATTTTCAATTTTCAATGTGCTTCGCACATTGCTATGGTGTTACGCCCTTTCAGGGCTTTTATTTTAATCAACTTTTATAACCTTTGTTCTTTCGCTTGTGCCATTTTCATTTATTGATTCAATAGAATAGTAGTATGTTTTTTGCGAATCCATTGCCTTCATCCAGTATTCATTATTTGAATGTACCATAATACTGGTGTACAATTTATCCGGACTGGTACCATAATAAATATTGTAGGCAAAAGCATTGTCAACCGGGCGCCATTTGATAAATGCACTTCGTTTGTCTTTTTCTGTACGCAACACAAAAAACGATTTAACGGTATCTGGTTTTGCACCGTTACCATTACCGAATATCCTGAAGCCACTAATGGCAAACTTCCCTGTTGGCATGTGAATATTTTCCATTTTAATAAATCTTGCCTGCACCGGTTGGGGTATTTGTATATAGTCGTGCGGCACATCGGTTTTATTATTGCTCTTATCTGCCAATACATTCCATTTTTTGCCGTCTACCGAATAATACAATTTATATTGATGGTACAGCCCGATTGTTTTTCCTAAAAAAATAGAATCCATTTCTTTGGGAAAATTTACATCCTGATCGGCATAATTTATTTGAACCGCATTTACTGTGGATACGTTTCCTAAATCGGTTTGAATCCATTCGCCTTTGTTAGCTGTTGTTGCACTCCAGTAAGTTTTTGCTAGTTCGTCCACCGCATTGTTTGCATGGTAGCCGCCGAGGGTTGAGGATACTTGCACGGGTTTATTGTAATTTAATAACATCCACACAGCCCCCCTGCCCCCCGAAGGGGGGTTCTGGGAATCAGGTAATTCATAGTTGCTTTTCAAATTTGCAGATTCTAAAGCCCCCTTTTGGGGGGTGGGGGGGCTTGGTATATAATGCGGATAATCTCCAAAAGTGGTATTGCACCACATTACACCATCAGCATCAAATCCTGCAGGCCATATTCCGAGTCTTCTTTCAAATGTGTTTTTTACTGATATCACTGTGGTGGATACATGCCAGTAGTTTTTATTATTATCCTGAAAGGTTGCACCATGCCCTGCACCACGAACAAAACCACCGAGCTTTATGCTTAATGGATCTGACATTGCTGTAAAGGGGCCAAGCGGATGATCTCCAACCAGCAAACCATCTGCATAACCACTGAACTCTGTACCCGGTGCACCGTATTGCAGGTAATATTTTCCATTGTGTTTGGTCATGTGACTGCCTTCAATAAACGGATCCAAAAATGTATTGTCCATGTGCTCACCAAAACGCTGCCATCCAAAACGCCAGGGCTCCAGCAAATACATTTCCTTTCTTGTACCTATTGGTTGAAATGTTTTTCTATTCAGTTCAATACCATACATGGGAAATTTATTACTGCTACCATTGTACATGTATAACTTTCCATCATCATCCGTAAAAAACGTTGGATCCCAGCCACCAATTTCGAAGGAATCAACCAATGGTTTCCATTCATTTGCTTTGGGATTGGTGCTCATCCAAATAGTAAACTTGCTGGTATAAGTGGAGCCAAACACAATCATGGTGTCGCCAATAATTCCTACTGCCGGTGCACAGAGTTCGTCGTAGCCTTCGTTCCAGGGGCGCAGGAATTTTTTTGAAATAAATTTCCAGTTGAGCATATTATTGCTCCACCAATATCCCCATTGGTTGGTGCTGAATAAATAATAATCGCCTTTGTAATTTACAATCACCGGATCGGCGGTGGCACGGTGTCTGCCCCATTCGCTGAAGTTGGGGATGGGGGAATAGCCGTAATCGATATTAATTGGGTTGCAATACGTATTTTGCTGGGAGATTGCCGCTGATTCGCAGATTAAAATTAGTGTGATTGAAAAAATTAGTTTTTTCATATTTATTTGATTGCCGCTGATTCGCAGATTTTTATTTAGTATGATTGAAAAAAATGCATTTTAATTTTTGATTGCCGCTGATTCGCAGATTTTTATTTAGTCAATACTATTCTTTTATACTCTAAAGACTTTTCATGAAAGTTTATTAATAAACCAACTTCCAGTTTAGAAATTGTTAGATAATTTATTACCTGTGCGTAGTGTTCATCTACAATTCCTTTTTTCGATTTTATCTCCAAGATAATTTTATCAAAAGCTACAAAATCAGCATAAAATTTATGCGGTAATATGGTGCCTTTATAATTTACTAAATACTCTTTCTCTCTCTCATAAAACAAGCCATTCTGTTTAAATTCATATTCATAAGCATCTTTATAAACTATTTCAGAAAATCCTTTACCCAGTGTTTTATGAATTTCCATTCCGATTCCAATAATCTTATACGTCTCCTCTTGTAATGGATACTTATTATTATCATATTGCTCCATAAAATGATTTTATTCTAAACTATAATCTAATCTGCGAATCTGCGGCAGCCTCCATCATAAGTTTCCTTTTTTCATTTCTTCCACCGCATAATTTACTGCTCTTGCAGTAAATGCCATGTATAAAATAGAAGGACTTTGGCTACCGGTACTTGTCATGCAGGCGCCATCGGTAACAAATACATTTTTGCAATGATGCAATTGGTTCCATTCATTTAGCATCGATGTTTTGGGATCATGCCCCATGCGTACTCCACCCATTTCATGAATGTCTAATCCGGGTGGTTGCCTGTTGTCGTTTGAGTTGATGTTTTTAACCCCGGCGGCTTCCATCATTGCAGTGCCCTGTTCCAGAAAATCTATTACCATTTTATCGTCATTCTCATCGTAGTCAACAGAAGTGATGAGCAACGGAATACCCCATTGATCCTTTTCATCTTTACTCAATCTTACATGATTGGATTCTTTGGCAATTGTTTCGCCCTGCATATACATGTACACACCCCAGGTGCCGGGCTCGCTGATGGCCTCCTTATACTCGGCGCCCAGCAATGGTTGTATGTTTTTGTCACTCAGTTTTTCCCTATAAGCACCGGAAAAAATTACATAACCGCCAAAGAAATCGGTATCTCTTTTTTCTACGTTTCTGTAGTTGGCAACAATGCATTCTGCCGGTTTTGAAACCTTGTAATATTTGTCTTTAAACCCATCCATATCGCCGCTCATACTTCCACGGTAATTATGAAAACAGATGTGCTTGCCCAGCTTACCGCTATCATTGCCCAACCCATTGGGAAAACGATTGGAGGTAGAGTTTAATAAAATTAAATTGGTATTTAAAGCAGATGCATTTACAAAAATGATTCTTGCATAAAACTCCGTTGCCTGTTTTGTATTTGCATCAATTACTCTTACGCCGATGGCCTTTTGTTTTTGCTCATCATAAATAATGGAGTGTACCACAGAATGCGGACGAACTGTTAGGTTACCCGTTTTTTTGGCCCAGGGCAATGTGCTGCTTACCGAACTAAAATAGCCACCTAACGGACAACCCCTCATACAAAGATTTCTGTTGAGGCATTGTGTGCGGCCCTGATCAATATGAATTTGTTTTGGTTCCGTAATATGTGCCCACCTGCCGGAAACATAATGACGATTGAATTTTTCTTTCAACACTTTTTGCATATGCAATTCCACCGCATTCAATTCGTAGGCTGGTAAAAAATCGCCATCGGGCATTGAGGGAATTCCATCTTTGTTGCCACATACACCAATAAAATTTTCTACATGGCTGTACCAGTCTTTTATATCATCGTAAGCAAGAGGAAAAGAGTCCCCATATCCATAGCGCTGCGGTGCGGTGAAATCAAATTCACTCCACCTTGCACAGGCCCTTCCCCAGGTGAGCGATTTACCGCCAACCTGGTAGCCTCTTATCCATTCAAAAGGTTTTTCCTGCACATACGGGTGGTCAGCATCTTTTACAAAAAAATGCTGCGTGTCTTCTCCATATCCGGCAGCCCTGCTGATGAATGGGTTTTCGTTTTTAGTTTGTTGCGTTATTGCTCCACGGTGTGGCAATTCCCACCTCGATAAATTGGCGGTAGGATAGTCTTTGATGTGTTCAATATTTCTTCCTCTTTCCAGTACCAATGTTTTCATTCCTTTTTCACACAGTTCTTTAGCAGCCCAGCCACCGCTGATACCGCTGCCGATAACGATGGCATCGTAGGTGTTTTCGGTCTTTCCTTTTGTATTGATATGAACTTGCGAACTATCTGGCATTAGTAATAGTTTTTTCGTTTTTTAAATAGCATATTATCTAACCCAAATTTTACCGGCCCGGTGAAAAAGAACACCAGCGCCAGCAAAGCAAAAATGAAAGGATGCTGGTCGTCGTAATAGAATTTTCCATTACCTATTTTGAAACAAATAAATATCATATTGATAAACATAAACAATGCCGCAATTCTTGTAAACAAACCGATGGTTAAACACATACCGGTTATCAATTCAAGACTTTTTCCCAGATATGCCATGAACAAAGGGAATGGCAATTTCTTAATCACCTCCCATTCGGAATATTCTTTAATTACTTCCGGCTTAAATACTTCAAGCCCATGGTATGCCATCAGCAAGCCGGTGATGATTCTTATTAATACCAATCCGTTGGTTTGCCAAAGTGGCTCCGAAGAAAATAGTTTGTTCATTAGTTTATTTTAAAACTTTATCTTTTTCTAAAAAGTTGGCACCCGCTTAAATACCCACGCTTTGCCATTATAGCACCGAACAATTGCTTTTGTGCTGACAACTAATTTTGATTATTATTAAATCCTAATTTCTTTAAGCCACCCTGTACTTCCGGACAACTCATAAATAATTTCCACAACAGTCCACTCCTGTAGTTTTCTATCATAACAATAATTGGCCCCTGGTCTATTGCCAGATGGGATGTTGCGTACCAGTTTTTAGTTTCGTTAAAAGCATCTGTAAACCCATATTCACTCCATATTTTATCTCCCAGATCGTAGTAAAAATGTTTGAGTGCCTGCATAGAATATTCGGGTGTGTAGGGGAAGGCACTCAATGCTGCTGTTGGTGAAATGGTTCCTAAATCTTCGGTGGGAGAATGTGCAGCGTAACCATTGTAGGTGTCACTTGCGGTGAGCCCCCAGCAGTTTTGCCCATAGCCTTTAAATGCTTTTGGATTGTCGATACAATAAGCCCTGTTGATTAGGGTATGGTTTTTATTTTGTTCCCAGTAGTCAGCATATTGGTCTCTTAATCCGGTTGGATTTAAACCCAAAAAAGAATACTGCGAAAAGAAGAGCGGGCCTCCATAATCGAACCCAAGCGGCAGCGTGTAGCCATAAAATTTTTTACCGTTTTTAAAGAAATTACTTTGTGCCCAACCCCTGTTATAAACAGCGCTGCTAACCGGGTAATGTTCACCACTTGCAGCCAATACATACATAATTAAACATTCATTAAAGCCCCGTACAGGAAAATTCATAGCCCATCCATTGTTGGGGCTCCAATGCCAGTAAAGCACTTCTTCGCCGCCTTTGGTAAACCAGTTCCACTCAATATCATTCCACATCCAATTAATCCGATTGCGTAAATCTCTTTCGGTATTATTATCTCCATTAAAATATTGTCTTGCACATAACAGGCCCTGAAACAGGTAAGCTGTTTCTACTAAATCGGCCCCATCATCTTTTCGGCTAAAGGGAATTGTTTTGCCGGTAGCGCCATTCATCCAATGTGGAAATACGCCATGGTATGCATCTGCTTTAGACAAAAATTTTATCATCTTCAATAAAAATTTTGCAGCTGTATCTCGGCTGATCCATTTTCTTTCTGTTGCCACTAATACGCTCATCACGCCAAAGCCTGTGCCGCCGGTTGTTACAACTTCATTGCCATAATTGTATGCCTCATTACTTCTTTCTCTTGACATGCCACTTACCGGATGTGCAAAGTCCCAGAAGTACCGGAAGGTTTGCTTTTGTACCACATCCAATAAGGCAGAATCGGAAAGATTTACCGGCCTTGCTAAAGGATTGAAGACAGGCGAAACTTGTTTTGTTTTTTGGGCATCACAAGATGACGCTGTAAATAATAAAACAATCAAAAAATAATGGAACAACTGTTTCATACTTTTTATAAATAAGGTGCTGTAAAACTTAATTTTTTCATACCCGCTTTTACTTCCGGACAACTGGTAAACAAATTCCATAATAAGCCCGTTCGATAATTCTCCAGCATTACAATTATTGGTCCCTGATCGATGGCCAAAAATGAATTGGCATACCATAAATCCTTTAGTGCAAAGGCATCTACAAAACCATACTCTTTAAATATCTTATCTCCCAAAGTGTAATAAAAAAACCTGAGTGCTTTCATTGATTCTGCCGGTGTGTAAGGGAAGGAAGACAGCGCAGCAGTTGGAGCAATTACTCCCACATCATTTGTTGGGGAACTTGCTGTGTAACCGTTTTTAATATCGCTTGCAGTTAGCCCCCAGCAGTCTGCACTATAACCAAAATAGTTTGCCGGATTAGTTTTGCAATAACTGTAATTGATGAGGGTATGGTTAGTGGTTTGTGTATTGTAATTGGCGTAAACATCCTGCAAGCCATTGGGGTTAATTCCCAGAAAAGAATAGTGCGAAAAAAATAATGGTCCGCCCTGTGCAGGACCAAGCAGCAGCTGGTAGCCAAAGTAAGATGTGCCATTGGTAAACCCTGCTGCTCCGGCCCAGCCATTTTTATAAACAGTTGCAGGAATAGTGTGGGTAGTGGATGATGCGCCCAATACATAGGTAACAAGGCATTCATTCCAACCGCGGATTTGGACGTTCATGTCCCAATTAAAAGTATTACTATAATGCCAGTAAAGTACGTCTTCATTATTTTTTCTAAACCAATCCCACTCTACATTATTCCACAAAATATTGATGTCGTCTCTCAAGCTGGTTTCTGCTGCATCGGTACCGTCAAAATATTGTCTGCTGGTAAGAAGGCCGGCCATTAAGTAAGATGTCTCCACCAAATCGGCACCATCATCTTTGGTGCTGAATGGAACTACCATTCCTGACGTACCATTCAACCAATGTGGAAATGCACCATGAATTTTTTGAGCCGTATTTTTTAAAAAGCCAACTATCTTTTGCATTCTTGCAAGCCCCTGTGCCCTGCTGATGAACGCCCGGTTAATTGCAACCGGTATGGCCATAATACCAAAGCCTGTGCCGCCGGAAGTTACCACTTCATTATCGCCGTTACTTCTTTCTCTTGCAAGGCCGCTTACCGGGTGAGCAAAATCCCAAAAATATTTAAAGGTTTGCTGTTGTATTTTGGTTAACAGTTCATCATCAGTAAGTGTTGGAAATTTTGCTGTTGAATCAATTTTGGTAATAAATTTTTTATCAACAGCAGTACCTAAATATCCACCACCCACAGACTTAAGCGCTGTAGAAACTTTTAAAGACCAGCCAGATAAAAACTGCAATGGTGCTGCCGGTTGTACAACAATTACCGAATCGCCATTTTGGTAGCTGATGTTTAATGCTGCTGAGGTTCCACTAATATCTGTGATTGAAACGGCTGCAGGTACAGAACTTTGTAATGCAGGTTGCGACAACTTTACTTTTATTGCAGGATTGGTTGCTGTTCCATACAAAGTATTATCAAAAAGAACTTCATTCAATAAAATATTTTTTATCTCTATTGTTGCAGGTACAGGAGGAGTTGGCGTAGGTGGGGTAGGTTTATTATCGCTTTTACTGCAAGCCAGCATGAAGCTGCAACAAATTAACACATAACTAATCCTGAATTTTTTTATCTGTATCATTTATTGTACTTTAAAAAAATGAGTTGATTATTATTTCTTGCCATCACTAATATTTTTTGATTACCCGTATAATTTATCCATTTCATGTCTCTTGCCTCGCCATCGATGGAAGGTAAAATACCCTGAACATCAAAGCCGGTTTTTTGTGTGTTTTGAGCAAATGTTGTTGGATATAATGCATCGTACCGGCCTTCGTAAGGCATTACGCCGTAAAAATTTCCTGCAGCCATATAGCTTGTATTATTGTTGATGGCGGCGAATGAAAATACTGGTGCCAGTTGCAATGCTGCCGGTAAATCTGTTCGGCTAAAATTGCCTTTTCCGTCGTTGATAAAACAACTGGAACTTAAAACTTCAGCTTTTAATTCTGTATAGTCTTTGAAGAGATCGTAAAACATATATTTTACATCTTTCCCTGCTACTTCGCTGTAGGTGAGGTATGCTTTTTTTAAAACGGGCAAGGGTCTCTCCAGTTCATCTTTTGCCAAAAAAGTATATTCTTTACCATCAACGGTATAACACATTATCTGCTCTACCGACCCATTGTTATCAAAGTCTTTTACATACAATTTTAGGGGGCTGTTTTTACCTGCATATAATTTGGAATTTTGTCCCCAGTTGCCTGCAAGGATATCTACAAAGCCATCTGCGTTTACATCGGTGGTAAATACTGTTTGCCATAGTCCTGTTGATTTTGGAATATCTGCTAAACTAAAAGTCCCCTTGTTGTTAAGATAAATTTTGATTGGCATCCATTCGCCTGCTACTACAAGATCTTGCCAGCCATCCTTATTGATATCGGCAAAAGAAGCTGTAGTAACAATCCCCATATTCTTTAAAGCAATGGCAGCTGCACCGGCAATTGCAAAATTCCCTTTGCCATCGTTTAATAACAGGTAAGATGTTTGTGGCAAACCGAAGGCCTGGGAATTGGCCAATGTGCCAATGAACAAATCGTTATCTCCATCCTTATCAATATCTGCAACTGCAACACAGGATTTATTGGTAAGCATTTTGGGTAAAGCAATTGCGTTTGCAGAAAAGTTTCCTTTGCCATCATTTATGTACAATCTGTCGGCCAGTAAAGGGTTTCCGTCACTATATTCATTGCCCCCACTTACTACATATAAATCAGGATAGCTGTCATTATTAGCGTCGAAAAAAACAGCATCTACATCTTCGCAAGCGGCATCTTTATTAAACACTGCTGAATCTATAACTGTAAAACCGCCATTGGAATTTTGTACCATTAATGTTCCCGGCTGCCCTTTGGCACCACAGGTAAATATATCATCGAGACCATCTTTATTAATATCAGCCACGGCAATTTTGGGCCCTCGTGATGACTCTTCATGAGGAATGAGGTATTGCTTATTAAAATCTACAAAATCATTTTCGTGATGTTTCCAGTTGCTGTTTACTTCTTTGCTGATATCTGTAAAAGCAGGAACGGCCTGTTTAAAAAATGAAGCATATTCAAATACGCCAGCAGCATCTTTTTTTTGTATTACCAGCTGTTGATTAGGTGCTGGTTTTCTTAGCAATTGAAACTCCTGATCGGGCCAAACAATTAATATACTATCAATAACCGGATCGTTATTTAAACCAATGTGCAAACGGGTATCAGAAGAGGATTCAAAGCCACGGGTGAGCATTAGTTGCTGGTATTGCAGTTTGCCTTTTTGAAAAACATATGCCTTTGCCCCAATTCCAAAAGTGTTGCTTTTATCGCCTTTAAAGGAAAGGGAAATATAGTTTTTTGAAGGCGCATTATTTTTTAAAATTACCGCAGTTGCATTCAGCGGATTGATGATAAGATCCAGTTTACCATCGTTATCCAGATCGGCATAAGCAGCCCCGTTAAAGTAACCCTTCATTTTACCAGTTCCCCATTCGTCACTCACATCTTTAAAAGAATTTTTTCCATCGCCTGAAAATAAAAATGGGTGAGAACTTCCATCGGGCATAGCGTCAATGGCGACATCATCCATTTTATTTGTTTCATTCAATCCTTTTTTTGCCTGCAGGTCCGAAACAAAGCGGACATAATCCAGGTCAACAGGTCGCTTTACAATACCGCTTGAAATAAAAAGATCTTTGTTGCCATCATTATCAAAATCGGCAAACAAGGGGCACCAACTCCAGTCTGTTGCAGACACGCCACTTTGTAGGGCTGTTTCACTAAAACTAACGCCATTACCATTATTCTGTTGCAGACAATTTTTTGAGTACTGGTTTTGAAATCCGTTCAGCTCCAGTTTTACTTTATAAATATCCGGATTTTCATCACTGCCATAAGTCTTTAACACTTTTTCATCGGGCGGCAGCATATCTACGGTAATTAAATCCAGTTGCCCGTCGTTGTTGTAATCGGCAATATCGTTGCCCATACTAAACCGGCTGTAGTGTTTAAAATGTTTGGCGCCTTCTTCTTTAAACGAACCATTTTTTTGATTAACGTAGTAGTAATCATTTTCATGAAAATCGTTGCCGATATAAATATCATCCCAGCCATCATTATTTATATCTGCTACTGCTAACCCCAACCCATAGCCCAGGTTACTTTGGGAGATACCTGCCTGTACAGATACTTCGGTAAACTTACCGGTTGTACTTATATCATTGCGGTACAACCTGTCGCCGGAAAGTGTATCGTATTTATTTCTATTGCTGGTATCTACAATATTAGCATGCGGGTGATGAGATTGATTTAGAATATAACAATCCAGATCCCCATCATGGTCGTAATCAAAAAAAGCTGATTGTGTGGTAAAGCAGGAAGTGTTTAATCCGTATTGGGCCGACTTTTCTGTAAAGGTTCCATTGCCATTATTAATGTACAATTCATTGTGGCCGGTTAATCCATATTTATTGCTTACTGTAGAAACATAGATGTCCAGGAATCCATCTGCATTTACATCTGCCATGGTTGCCCCTGTACACCAGTCGCTAATTCCCTTTACGCCTGCCTTGTTGGTAATATCATCAAATTGAAAATTGCCTTTATTCAGGTACAATTTATTATTGCCTTTGCTGTTTGCTGTAAAATAAATATCAGGAAGGCCATCATTATTAATATCGCCAACGGCAACACCGCCTCCGTTGTAATAATACAGGTAATATAGTATGCTTAATCTATCTTTTTTTTCCAGATTATTTGCAAATTTTATATTGCTTTTTGAGGGCGATACCTCTTTAAACAGCGCAGGCTTACTATTACAAGAAACAAAAAACAAAACAATACTTGATGCTGCCATCAATACTACTGCTGTCTTAATAATTTTTGTTGTCATGTAAAATAAAAGGGATTAAATATAAAGGGCTGATACAAAAATATTGTTCAGCCCTTTAAGGTATGCTTGCCTGTTTAATTGATATAAAACTTACAGCTTGCTATTATACAGTGCTGTAACTTCTGAAGCACTTAACACGGTTCCATACATCCTGAACTGATCTATCTGACCATTCTCCCAAAATCCCATCCAGCCATTTTTTTCATGTGTGTAGGGGCTGGGTCCGCCAATTGTAAGATTATCGAATGCGCTGAAATTAACAGGCCCCAAAGGCCCGCCAACAGTGTTGGTTCTAAATAATACACCGTCTATGTATGCTATAAGTTTAGAGGAAGTACCATCATAAGTAAAAGCCAATTGGTGCCAGCTGCCGTTGGTTACATTAGGCATACCATTTTCGTTTACATATTCTACCCAATTATCCATTAAATAAAACTTGCAATTGCCTACTGATAGTGTACTCCAATCTTCAAACTCTAAAAATAGCTTTGTATTTGTCCAGCTATAATCCTTTTTATTTAATGAAAATGCAAAATTGGTTCCGCTTCCGGCAGTCTGTGGCGTTTTCTTCATCCAAAAAGCAATGGTAAAGCTTGTTGAAGCCGTAAAATCATTAGGGGCAGCATAGCTTGCAAAAGCCGTAGCACTACCCTTATAGCTTTTTCCTGTAATTCCATCAGCAAATGTTCCTGTATTGCTTGCAGGGAAATTTGCTTTAATACTATCTACCGCATTCATTAATGGATTGTCGGTGGCGCCATCAAAAGCCACATAAAATTTTAAGGGACCTCCGGGAGGATTCGCATCTTTTGGATAATCACCCAACCCAGGGCGTGACATTTTTTGGCAACTAAATAGTGTAAAAGAAAATACAATTACCCAGATTGCTTTTCGAAAAATATTGATTGTCATTTTTTTTAATTTAAATTTTTTAAAAAAGATTTAAAGCTATTTCATTACCATTCCGGGTTTTGAATAAGTACACCGCCCGACTTATCTATCGTAGGCTGAGGTAGCGGATAAAACCTGCACTTGTTGGTGTAGCCTAATGGCCCTAAAACGTTATTGGCATCACCCCATCTTACCAGATCAAAAAAGCGTTCGCCCTCAACACCAAACTCTACTCTTCTTTCGTGTTTTATTATATTTCGCATCGTTAACTGGTTAGTAAAGGCTACATCTCCTAATCCAGCTCTTTTACGCACCATGTTTACCAAATTCGACACTGCAGCCCCATTCTCGGGACTGGTTCCTGTTTCATTTAAACATTCTGCGGCCATTAAAATTACATCTGCATAGCGGAGTATTCTTTTGTTTATCCAGTTAGGGTTATCGGAGTGGCCTGTAGAAGCCCTGTAAGCAGGATCGGCATAAATTTTCTTATTCCAGTATTTTCTTGGTAATGGACCCGCCTGTACATCAAAAGTAGAATTGGGCAATACCCTGCCATAACCTCCGGTTGAAGGATCATCTGACATACCAGAAAATAAAATGGTAGACCCTTTTCTTACATCTCCTGGTTCGTAGGCAGCAACGAGACTGTCTGTTGGTGTATTCCAACCCCAGCCTAAATTCCATCCACTTGCTGTGGAAGCTCTTACACCCTGAGTTTGTGCAAATCCGCATCCATTGTCGATGGCACCGTTAGGGCTAACATAAGCCTGTATTTCAAAAATCGATTCGCTGCAATTTTCACCTGCATCTTTAAAAATTCCGTAATAGCTACTATACAAATCGTAACCCGAAGCAGCTTTGGTGGCTATTACCTGGTTACAAAGCCCTAAAGCAGCTGAATGTTCACCTCTAAACAAATGCGCTTTTGCCTCCAGTGTTTTTGCTGCACCACTTGTTAACCTGCCTGGATATTGCGACCCCCAGACAATGGGCAAATGGGCCGCTGCAAATTGTAAATCTGCATATATTAAATCATAAATAGCACTAACGGGCGACTTGGCAATATTAGCCTGTGAAGCGGTGTAAACCCGGAAATCAATTTTTGGTACATCGCCATAAGTTCTTGCCAAATCAAAATATGCATATGCTCTTAAAAATCTTGCTTCAGCAACATTTGTTAAAGATGGATCATCCGTCAGGTTCAAAGAATCGGCAGTTTGAATAGCCGTATTGGCCAGGTTGATTAAGCTATAATGATCATCCCAATATACATTGGATGCCCACAAGTCTTTTACATAATTATAATGATCAAAAGGGGCTACCCATTCAGCTCCATCAGAAGGGTCACTTCCTTTTTCAGAATCATCGGACCTAAAATCATGCATGGCCAGCCAGGGAATGGTGGTGAATCCAGCACTATTTCTGAGGTTGCTGTAAAGGCCATAAACTTGTCCTTCCAACCCACCCTGGTTTAAATCATCCAGGGTAGCTGTTAAAGGTTTTCTGTCTAAAAACTTCTGGCAGGCACCCAGCATAAGCAGCATGGATGAGATTGCAAGAATATTGAAAAATAATTTGATACTTTTTTTCATAAACTGGTATTTTTAAAGTTGTGTTAGAAAGTTACATTTAATCCAAAAGTGGTAACAACAGGTATTGCACCGCCTGCATTGTCTACTCCAAATGAAATGGCATCACCACCAAATTCGGATGTGTAACCTGAATTCCATTTCCATGTTTTAGGGTTTTGCACATTTACAAAGGCCCTTAAATTTTTCATTTTTACTTTGGCAAGCATTGTGCTTGCAAAATTGTATGCTAGTTGAACATTCCTTATTCTAATGTAACTGCCATCTTCGATATTATAAGTAGATGCCTCATAGTTAATCCGGTGATCTTGTGCTAAAATAGGATCCCAGTTAGAGGTACCTTCTCCACGCCACCTGTTTACTTTAAATGCTGCATAATTTACCCGTTGAAATGGTGATTCAGTTCCACCCCAGTTTCTAAAAACTTCATTGCCGGACACCCCGCCTACTTCAACCCCTAAATCAAAATTTTTGTATTTAATGTTGATGGAACCACCATACGCAAAATCAGGCGTTGGGTTACCAATTAATGTTCTGTCTTTGGTGTTAATAACGCCATCACCATTTACATCTTTATACTTTAAATCGCCGGGACCATATGAAAATTCTGTATTAACCGGTGATTTTAATTTATCAGCATAAGACTGGTAAATACCTTCTACAACGTATCCATAAAAATAACCAATAGGCAAACCAACCGTAGTGCGGTTTACACCAGACTGAATTGAGAAATCTTCAGTAGCTAGGGAAAGAACTTTGTTGTTATAAGTAGTTAAGTTGCCCCCAATGGTTATTGTTAAGTCTTTCGCTACATTTTTTGTGTAACTAGTGGTAAACTCAAAACCATTGTTTTTGATGCTGCCAATATTATCTAAACCATTTTTTGCACCGTTACTTCCGGGAATAAATGTCATCAGATCTTTGGTAACTTTATCAAAATAATTTACTTCAAAATGCAAACTGTTTCTAAATGCATTCAACTCAATCCCAACCTCTTTAGCGTGTACCGTCTCCCACTTTAAATTGGGGTTAGGTAAGTAAGATTGTGAGTAAGCATTGTAAATAAGATTTCCAAAAACCGCTGCATTTCCACCAACTAAACCCGGGTAATAAGGATAATCAAATCCGTATGTATTTTGATTACCTAAAACACCAATCGATGCTTTTAATTTTATAAAATCGAATATTTGCTGATTTTCCATAAAGCTTTCCTTGCTTATTTCCCATGCCCCACCAACAGCCCAGAAATTTTGCCAGCGATTGTTTGGTGAAATTTGTGAAGAACCATCTCTGCGGAAAGATGCATTCACATAATATTTACCTCTGTAATTATATAATACTCTCAATAAGGCTGATGCTGTTGTTCGTTCTCTTTGATCGGAACTGGAAACTTTTGATGTTGGATCAACAAATCCATTATCTATATACCAGAAACGTTTATCGTTGGGTATAGCCGAACCGGTAGTACTTTGTCTTGCAAATGCATTCCTGTTAAAATTACCAAAGTAATAAGTAGTCCAGCCTGCCAATGCAGTAAGGTGATGGGCTCCAAAACTCTTTTTATAATTTAAAATGTAATCCTGCTGAAACTTTCTATAGGTTTGGTCATTCTCACCTACAGAAGTTTGTCTGCTATATAAAAATGCTTTATCAATTGAGGCGTCGTAGGCGTTATAAACGGGTGTGTATACTCTTCTGTTAACAGTACTCATGTCAGCATAAAAAGTAGTTTTAAAACTGAAATTCTTTAAAAAAGAAACCTCTGCAAATACACTCGATACGGTTCTATATTCAACACTTTTAGTTTTATCCCATTCATTTTCCAAAACAAGTAACGGGTTAATAACACCAGAGTTTTGAATAGACGGTAAATCGTAATAGAGATTTTGATTGGTACTATCTAAACCGTAAGGGTTTTTGGCAAGGATAGATTGGGTGCCTGATGATACAAGTGGTATTACTTTTCTGGCAGCATCTAATATCCATGATGCACCATAAGGATTATCCTGACGGATACCATTAAAATTAATTCCAACTTTTAAAGCTTTGCTGATTTTTACTTCATCGCTAAATGAAAAATTAATTCTTTCCAGCTTTTCATGTTTAATAATGCCTTCATCGAAAGTATATCCGATGCCCATATTAAACTTGTTTTTTTCTGTGCTGGAAGCTATACTCAGGTTATTGGCGTTAAAATTTCCAGTTCTTGTAACCGCATCCACCCAGTCGGTATTGGCAGTCCATTTACTGTAATCAAAAGGAGATACAGCTCCAATGTTCAACTTCTCTTCTTCATACAACGTTTTAAATTCGTCTCCGCTGGCCAATTTAATTTTATCGGTTAATTTTTTGAAGCCATACGATGTATTGAAGTTAACCATCAGTTGACCCGCTTTTGCTCTTTTGGTGGTAACTGCAATAACACCGGCAGCACCTCTTACACCAAATATGGCTAAAGAAGAAGGGTCTTTTAATATTTCGATAGATTCTATATCATTTGGATTGATGTAATCAATGTTATCATTGAATACTCCATCTACAACATACAACGGGCGTACAGAACCAATACTGATAGTACCACGAATTCTAATATCCGGCGCAGCACCCGGTGTACCATTGTTAACTACAGAAAGCCCGGCTACTTTTCCCTGCAATGAAGCTACCGGGTTGGTATTGGGTTTATCTGCAATTTCTTTTCCGCTCACTTTTGCAATTGAACCAGTAAGATCCCTTTTACTTGCCGTACCATACCCAATTACAACTACCTCATTAATATCTTTAGAAGTAATCTGCATTATTACATTTATTTCTGCACGGTTATTTACAGGAATTTCCAACGTAATATACCCGATTGAGGAAAACACCAACGTGGCGCCATCGGGTACCGATATTGAATAAAGTCCAGCGGCATCCGATGCTGTTGCGACACTAGACCCTTTTATTTTAACTGTAACGCCAGGAATAGGTTCGTCATTTGCGCCCCTTATTTTACCCGATACCTTTGTTTCCTGAACATCAAAATCTTTTTGTGTAATTACCACCAGATTGTTTCCCAGTATTTTATAAGTTAACGATGTTTGTTGCAGTATTCCATTAATCACATCCGTAACCAATGAGTTTTCTGCATTGATATCAACTTTTTGGTGAGAGGCTACCACCTGGTCATTATACAAAAAACGAAAGATGCTCTTTTTTTCAATCTGCCGCAAAGCGGATCTAAGTTCGGTGGATTGCAGTTTAAGTGTGATTCTGTCCTGTGAATAAGATTTTGCAGCAACCTGAAAGGTTGAGCAAAGCAGTAAGGCAATGGTGAATTTCATAAGCAATAACAATTTGTAAATGCTTCGGGTGTTGATGGCAAGCACCCGGCTGTTTTGTTTCATATATTTATGTTTTGGTAGATAAAAAATGGGGATATTCGCAAGCTTTGGAAAGGTATGTACTTTTTTCAATTTAATTCTATCCGGGGAAATGTTGACGCATTTCCACTTTTAGTTTTTTTGATTGATTTAGGAAGTGTTATAAACTATAAGCTTAATCATTTTTTTATTTTGTTGTATTTGTAAATAGTAACAATATTGTTTTTTATAGTATACGAAAACCTGGTGGTAAACTGCAAAGCGTTTAACGCTTCAACAATTGTTTCCTTTTCAAAATTTCCAGTTAATCTTTCCGTTTTTACAGATTCATTGGCAAATTCAATATGAACGCTGTACCAACGCTCCATTTTTAAAGCAACGTCTTCAAAAGTTTCACTCACAAAAATTAGCCTGTTTTGTACCCAGGCTGTTTCAATAATTGTATTGTCTTTCTGTAAAAGTGTGAGGTGACTTAATAAAATAATTGGTTTTTGTGTTACTGTTTGTGAAAACGTTACTATTTTTTTATCCTGCTTTATTTCTTCACTATTTATAATTAGTTTCTCATTGGGCTTCAGCATTATTTTTTCCTGACGATCTTTCATGGTAACCTCAATACTACCCCTTACCAGGCTGGTTTCTGTAGTTTTCTCTCCGGGGTAACATTTTACATTGAAAGCCGTACCAAATACTTTAATATCCATTTTTGTGGTATGAATTACAAACGGTTTTTCAGCATTTTTTATCACATCGAAATAGGCTTCTCCACTTAGGGTTACTTCTCTTATTTTGTTACCGAAATCTTTAGTATAATCTAATTTGCTGCTGGCATTTAGCCAAACCTGTGTGCCATCCGGAAGCACGAGTTTCGTTTTAGAACCTTTTCTTGTGCTTATTTCATTTTTAGCCAGCTGTTCAATAGCTTCCTTATTGGGGGCTTTGCTCTTATCATGAAAAATAAATAAAGCTATACCAAAAATTAAAGCAAAACTGCTTATTATATAACCCCATTTTCTCCTCCTTTTTTTTATTGTTTCCACCGGGGCGCCATTAATATAATGATCATCCTGACCAAATTTTCCATCATCTAAACCCATGTTTTGGATTTGCAATACCAACTCTTTATACTTATTTTCAACATATTGACTGTCTACAACCGGGCCACTTTGCCATAAATCATGTAACATTTCTTTAGAATAATTAGCATGCTGATCTTGCCGTAAAAGCCGGTCGAGATCATCGAGCTCATCACTCGAAGCTTCCCCAGATAATTTACGGGCTATTAATATCCAGATGTTTGAAGGATTTATAGGTTCCATTAGTTGTGTAAACTACTAAGAACACAAAAACTTGTTAAATCTACTAAAGCACCAAAAAAAAATTAATCGCAGGCTTTTCCATCAATGAAGCTTTTTCTTTAAGTCGAAATTAATGGCGCTGCTTATTTTTTTAAGGGCAATCGCCATTTGGCTATCAATTGTTTTAACGGAGATATTCAATAGTTCGGCAATATCGTTGTACCTAAGGCCATCTTCTTTAACCAATTTAAAAATTAGTTTACAGCGGGCAGGCAATTTTTGAATTTCATGATTAATTTTCTTAACCGCCTCAGCAGTTATCAGTAATTGCTCCGGATTATATGGACCTATCGAAATATGCAGAGACATTTCTTCCAGCGATATTACCTCTTTTCTAAAATGGCGGGATAAATAGTTGAGAGCAGTATTTTTAGTACTTATATATAGGTACAGCTTAAAGTTTTCGATTTTGCCTATTTCATTTCGGTTTTGCCATATTTTAATGAAAACATCCGATACAATTTCTTCTGCAAGCTCCTGGTTTTTTATTATGGAATGGGCAAACTTTAGCAAAAAAGGCATGTAGGCTACATACATTTGACCAAAAGCGTGTTGGTCGCCGTGCTGGCTAATTTTAATTTGCAATGCTTTACTATCATGCAAACTTATCATAATGGCAATTCGTTTAAGTAGCTAGTTAATGAGTGTAATTTAGGTAAATCAAAAATACTTTTTGGCTTTGTTTAACAATTAGACTTAAAATCTCTCCATAAAAATTGTTTTTACCACATGCTTGCTTTGAATAGGCGTTTTTACTTACTTTTGCCAACCGTTATACAAAAATATAACAGGGCCTATAGCTCAGTTGGTTAGAGCACCTGACTCATAATCAGGTGGTCCCTGGTTCGAGCCCAGGTGGGCCCACTTAAAAATTAAAAATTTGCCCGAAATAATTCGGGTAAATTTTTATAAATCTATTTAACCTTTCTTTAACCCTGCACACCTGTATTTTTATCTTTCAAGATCAACGTATGAAGAAAATTGTTTTATCAGTATTAAGTTTTTGTTTATTCACTGCTGCTTTTTCCCAAACCAATCCAGACTGGAAAAAAAAGAAACTCGAAAGATCGGGAGACCACCTGATGGTGCAATTGACTTACGATTCCTGGAGTGGAGCGCCTGATAGCATCAAAAACAGCATTGGGGGATTAAGCAGGGGAGCCGGTATTTCATTTATGCTTGATAAGCCTTTTAAATCTGATCCACGCTGGAGCATTGCTTTTGGTTTGGGAATAAATGCCAGTAATATCTTTTTCAAGAAAACTTCTGTAGATATAAAATCCAATACTGTTAAACTTCCTTTCACGAACCTGGACTCACTGGATCATTTTAAAAAATATAAACTGGTAACTACCTTTGTTGAAGTGCCCCTGGAATTGAGGTATGTATTACACCCGGAAAAAGAAGAGAAAAGCTTTAAAGTTGCCATTGGAGCTAAAATAGGCTTGCTATTAGATGCACACACCAAGGGCAAAACATTGCAAAACAAAGCCGGCACAACTATTAACGCTTATAAAGTAAAAGAGAAAGAAAATACTTTTTTTAATAGTTCACGTATTGTTGCCACTGCAAGAGTTGGCCTGGGTCATTTTTCCTTAGTTGCAAATTATCAAATTACTGCCCTTATAAGAGATGTTGCCGGCCCGTCAATAAGGCCTTACCAGATTGGACTTTGTATTAGTGGCTTATAAACTATTGAGATAGCTTTATTAACAAATCCTGGTGATATTCGCCGGGATTTTTTGTGTGGCAAACAGTTAACTTTGCAGCTCATAACAAATCATGAGCGACGAAATAAAACACGAATGTGGTCTTGCATTCATTCGACTCCGAAAGCCTTTCAGTTATTACCAACAGCAATACGGTTCAGTATTATATGGTTTAAACAAGCTTTATCTGTTGATGGAAAAACAGCATAACCGGGGCCAGGATGGAGCCGGTATTGCAACTGTAAAGCTTAATGTAGAACCCGGTTATCCTTTTTTGCATCGCCTGCGCAGCAGCGCCAATCAGCCTATTGCCGATTTGTTTTTACAAATAGGAAAAGAAATAGCAGAAATAGAAAAGTACCAGCCTGATATTAAAAATCATCCCGGGCTTATGAAGGGCCATGTAAATTACGTGGGTGAACTCTTGTTAGGGCATTTGCGCTATGGCACGCAAGGGAAAAACAATGTAGAATTTTGCCACCCATTTATTAAAAGAGATACCATCCCTTCCAGAAACCTTGCATTGGCAGGTAACTTTAATCTGGTAAATACAGAAGAATTATTTGGGCTGATAAATGTTGATCCGGGCATTTTTCAAAAGCAAAGCGATCTTGCTGCCATGATGGAAGTGTTGCATCATTTTCTTGTAAAAGCCGATGAAGCATTTCCCGGAGCATTGGATATTAAAAAAGTATTGAAGAAGGCGGTGCCGCTTTTTGACGGTGGGTTTAATTTTTGCGGGCTAGTAGGTAATGGTTCTTCTTTTATTGTAAGAGACGCTCATGGCATAAGACCTTCTTATTATTATATAAATGATGATGTAATTGTGGCAGCAAGCGAAAGGGCAGCAATAAGGACTGCTTTTAATGTTGGTGAGAATGAAGTACAGGAACTAATGCCTGGTTGTGCTTTAATTACAGATGCTGATGGAAATTATGAAATAGAACAGATTGTAGAACCGAAAGAAAGGCGGGCCTGTAGTTTTGAACGCATTTACTTCAGCCGGGGAAGTGATGAAAAAATATATAAAGAAAGAAATGCGTTGGGTTATTACCTGAGCCAACCGGTGTTAAAAGCCATTAATTACGATCTTAAAAATACCATTTTTTCTTTTATTCCCAATACAGCAGAAACTGCCTTCTATGGTTTGTTGAAAGGTGCAGAAGACTATTTAACCAAAGTAAAAATTGAAAAAATATTAAGCTGGGGTAAAGAGTATGATGAGGCTAAATTAACAGAAATGGTTAGCCGTAAAGTAAGGATTGAAAAAATTGCCATTAAAGATGTTAAGCTACGCACCTTTATTACGGAAGATGCAAGCCGAAACGAAATGGTGCAGCACGTTTATGATATAACTTACGGCACAGTAAGGGACCACATTGATACGCTGGTAGTAATTGACGATTCGATTGTACGAGGTACTACTTTAAAGGAAAGTATCATCCGGATGCTAGCCCGCTTAAAGCCCAAACGTATTATCGTTGTTTCATCTGCGCCGCAAATACGGTATCCCGATTGCTATGGTATTGATATGAGTAAGTTGGGAGATTTTATTGCTTTTAAAGCTGCCATGGAACTGCTAAAGGAAACCGGGCAGGAGTCTTTATTGGAAGAGCTTTTTAATAAGTGTAAAGAGCTGGATTTTAACAACCAACTCCATACCGAAAATGTGGTACGCATGGTTTATAAGCCATTTACTTTAGAGCAGATGTCAAATAAAATAGCACAACTTATTACCCCAAAAGAAATAGATATTCCGGTGGATGTAATTTATCAAACTATAGATACTTTGCATCTTGCCTGTCCAACCAATACCGGCGACTGGTATTTCACTGGCAATTATCCTACACCTGGTGGCAACAGAGTTTGCAACAAGGCATTTATGAATTATATGGAAGGAAAAAATGTGAGGGGATATTAATACCCGTCTCCATTGGCTGGCTGGAGTTAGAAGAAGGTTAAACTGTTTTCTTGAAGATTTTACTATTTTAAAATAAGAGAAATGAATAATTCAACTAACGATTTAATTAGCCCCTCTTCATCCAATGCGGACGGGAGTAAAACACTTCTCATAATCCGTCATGCCAAAAGCAGTTGGGATATTGGTACTCTTACAGATTTTGAAAGGCCGTTAAATGATAGGGGTAAAAAAGATGCTCCTGAAATGGCCGCAAGACTCAAAAAAAGAAATATTAAGATTGATGCTTTTGTTTCCAGTCCGGCAAAACGGGCAAAAAAAACTGCTGAACTTTTTTGTGCTGCCTTGCATCATCCAGCAGAATCCATCGAGTTAATAAGCAAACTTTATCATGCCGGCGAAGCTGTATTTTTTGAAGTGGTTTCATCACTGGATAATTCTGCCAATACGGTAGCAATATTTTCTCATAACCCCGGCATTACTGAATTTGCCAACCTGCTAACTGATACAACACGAATTGACAATATGCCCACCTGCAGCATTTTTGCTATAAAAGTGTTTACTAATAACTGGGCTGATTTCACAAAGGCAAAAAAAGAATTCCTGTTTTTCGATTTCCCTAAAAATATCTAAAGATTGGTCTGCCTAATTGTCTTTAGTACCATTTAAATTTGTCTTACGGTTGCATAAATAAACCCCCGAAAAAATAGTAATAGCTGCAATTATTTTATATCCTTCCAGTTCTTCTTTCAAAAAAATCATTGCAATGGCAGTAGCGAATACAGGTTGCAGGTATATATAAGTACCTGCAACTGAAGCGCCCAGTATTTTAATACCATTGGCATTAAAAAGATAGGCCAAAAAAGTACCTCCAATAACGATCAGACTTATACATAAAAATTCTATTGCGCCAAAACTTCCCCAATTGATAGCGGCAAATTCAGTCCACCCAAAAGGCAGCACCATAAAAAAACCAAGGGTAAATACCCAGCGGATAACCTGTACCGGATGGTATTGCAGCATTAATGGCTTTACAAGAACGAAGTAAATGGTATAGGCAACTGCATTGATAAGAATTAACATGTCCCCTAAAAACACCTGGCTCCCATTACCCGTTTGTTGTCTTGCGGTTATTAGAATAACTGCACCGGAAACACCCAAAGCAAGTCCAACAATTTTATACCAATTAATCATTTCTTTTAAAAGCCAGGCTGCTATAAATGTAATTAAGATAGGTGTTGTAAGCATTAGTAAAGCTGCATGAATAGAGTAACTCAGCGACAGCCCCTTTAAAAATAACATTTGGTTGATGGCAACGCCGGTAAGAGCACACAATAAAAAACGTGGCATATCCTTTCGCTGAATTTTTTTTGCAGACGGCTTAACTAAATATATTGCCCAAAACAGAACAGCGCTTATGCCCACCCTAATCAGGTTCATGCCAAAGGGCTCCATAAAATGATTGGCAGTTAGGTATTTTACTGCACTAAGGTTAATGGCAAAAAAAAGATTGGCACTTAATAAACCAAGATGTGCCTGAAGCTTTGTATTCACGTAAAATTTTTATTGTACAAATCTGAGATGACTATAAATTACTTACAAATTGCGCTATTTTATTTTCATACAGTTCCATGTTAAATAACGGAAAATGATAAGGAAAGCTGGCGGCTGCATCCATTGCTTTTTGTAAAACAAATTTATGCTGCGCTACCGAATAATACATTTTATTATCAAATAAATAGGTTGCCAAATATTCCTGTTCCGCTTGTCCCGGAGTTGGTACCGTGATGGCTTTTTGCTGTAACTTAATTAAGTCCATTACAGTTGTATACCCACTTCTGCAAATAACCATTTGTGCCTGTTGAATTACCCGGTTTAGATCCTGGGTTGAAAGGTGTGCATGCACTACAAGGTTTTCAATATTTAACAGTGGAATATCTACATTGCCACCAGGGAGTCCCCTTACCATTAAAACTTTGCCTTTAAAATTATTAAACTGATCCAGTAATAATTTTTCAAAAATGGTTCGCTGTGGCTCCGGTCCGGAAATAACAATTACTACATCATATATTTTTTTTATAGAAGGAATTAATTGAAACCTCGATAAGCATCCTATATAATTTGTATTGGAAGGCAAAACTTTTGGATGCGATAAATTACCGGCAAGATTTTCGTTGCCTTCAAAATCCGGCACCCAGCATTGCGTGTATTTTTTTATAAAATGGTAGTGAATTATTTGCGCCAACTTATCGGCTAGTAAATTGCCGGTTTGTATGGCCAACTGGTGGGTAATGTAAACACATGGTACTAAATGATGGTAGCATCCAAACCTGTTGTCGGAAATAATTGCATCAACAGCATATTTCTTAACAACTTTTTTTACCCATCGTTGTTCTTTATATATAACACCCATTATTTTCGGAATCTGGGTAAGTAATTTAAAAGCAAAGAGGTTTTTTTTTCTGCTATAGTGAATGCGGTAGCCTTGCAATGGCAGACAGATAATTGATGGAAATGCTTGAGAAAGAATTTGTTGCGTTGGCCCTTCTGCTGCAATAATTATGGTACAACCAAGTTCCTGAAGTGTTTTTATAATAGGGATACAACGTGTAGCATGGCCAAGCCCCCAGTCGAGGGGAGCAATTAAAATGGTCCTTTTTTTTAACAAATTTTCAATTTTTAAAAAAATCCTTAGAAAAATGCAATAATATTCAATGAAATTAGTTTATTTTGGTAATTCATATTTATGCAACGCTTTTTTAAAATATCCTTACTACTATTTTTACTAATAACAATTGTAACCACAAGCTGCAGTTCTTCAAAGAAAGGTCAGTGTGGTTGTCCCAATAAAAGGGGATTAGTTGGCTATTAGAATTATGTAAAATTGAAAAAACCATTTATTAAAAATGAACAATTTAAATCGGGATTTGCTTGTAATGTTCAATCAGGAATTAATGAGCCCACAGGCAATTGAACAACAGGTAGAGTTGTTACACGAATTGCTTTTTAGTGTTGAACGTATGGAAAACCTTGCCACGGCTCACGAGATAATAGATCTTAATAAATACAAGGTTATCAATAAAAGTTTAATAGTAAGAAACACCATTCGCACGCAGGTGTTAAAGCCGTTTGTGTTTTTAAATTGTAAAAATTAATTTCAACCGCTCTTAGTATAATATTATTGTGGCACTATCTTTAGTGCCCTTTTTTATGCCTATACTTTTCTGAAGTCTTCCACATTTTCCTCATTCAATTGTTCCGCTGCATCTGGTAAATTTTCACATTCATAGTTGCAGTTACCACATTGGTAAACATAAACAGGTGCTACTGCATAGCTTGAAAAAACCCAGGTAATGATTGCTGTGAGATAGTTGACTGCACCGGGTTTTGCTACATGGCTAAAACTATTGCTGCCACACTCGGGGCAGGTTGCAGAAAGCAAGTAATCTATTTGAAATGCTCTAAGTAATTTAACTGTTGCTGCCTCGTCTTCGCTTCTTACTACCAGCTTAATTCCACCAATTGCATTGGTTAATATAGGATCTATAGTAACTGTATTTTCATCTCTCAAAAAACAAACAATCCCCAAAGCCTGTAACCTTGTTAAGGTAATATTTGCTGAGAAATAGTTGTCAAATGTTTTTACAATCACCAATTCCATATTTAGTAGTTTTCAGTTTTTCCCTCTATAAATAGTAGACGATTAAATAGTAAGAATTTTCTTTTACAAATTGATTCAATATTTACTGTTTACCATCAATAATTATTGGTGTATTTCCCTTGCCCATCACAATTACTTTGGCATTCTGACTTAATGCAAGTTCTTTCATCGCTTTTATTTGCTCATATTGCAACTGCTGGTCGGTTAGGCCTGTGTTAATGATACGCTGGTAATCTGCAATACCTTGTGCTTCTACTCTTTTTCTTTCTGCTTCCTGCTTTTCTTTCTGCAAAACAAATTCCATTTTTTTAGCATCCTGTTCAGCATTTATTTTTGATTCGATAGAAGCTTTTACCGAGTTAGGTAATGTAATATTCCTTACCAAAAGCTGTTCCAGCATCAGGCCTCTTTTTTTAAAATCTTCTTCAATGCTTTTATAAATACGTTGTTGAAATTCGTCTCTCTTATTGCCAAATAAATCTACCGCCTGATAATAAACAGCGTTGTCACGTATTTTTGTTCGGGTAATGGGGCGTACAATTTTATCCCGGAAATCATCGCCGGTTTCTCTAAGTAACCGGGGAGCATCTGCAGCTACCAACCTGTACAACACAGTTAGATCGATGGTTACTTCAAGCCCGTCGCTGGTTAACACCCGGATGGCATCATCTCCGGATTTAAGGCCTTCGTCATTTACGCCACTCATGGTATAATTCTGCGTCTTTATATCCAGCTTTTTTACATCAAGCAATGGATTCACAAAATGTAGGCCGCTGGGGAGTACCTCATTTTGCACACTGCCAAATAACACTTTTACACCCACTTCGCCTGCGTCTATCTGTTTTATACAAGCTGTCGAAATTCCGGCTAAAATAAAAAATATACCAACGAGCCTGCCAGTGCCGGCATACCTTGCAACAGCGAAATTATTTTTAGCAACTACTGTAATTATTATCAAAATCAGCAGTCCGAATATGATTAAAAACATGGTAAATAAATTTTATCTGCAAGTTCATTAAAAGAATTGAAATCAACTATTAACGTTTAGGAGTACAGGTATGTTCTAGCAGGTTCTTCTCATATCCTGTTTTAGGCTGAAATTTGGGCTTAGGTAATACTTGTAAAATTTTTCCTTAGTGTATAGCGTTTTTTGAGTTTAAGGGTATATCCGGAATACTATCTTTGTCTTTAAATTAAAAAAAGCTATTTATGCAACAACTGGTAAATGAATTTAACGATTACCGTACCAAAATGAATGAGGTAATTTTAAGTAAAGACAACCTGGTAATAAAACGTTTGTGGAACCTGGATACCAACACCTATGCGGCAGGTGCATTGGATGTAACAACAAAAGAACTGCTTGGCCTGGTTGCCAGTATGGTACTGCGTTGCGATGATTGCATTAAATATCATTTGGGCAAAGCACATGAAGCAGGTGTAACCACCGAACAATTGTACGAAGTATTTGCAGTAGCCAATATTGTAGGCGGTACCATTGTAGTGCCCCACACCAGGAGGGCTGCAGAATATTGGGAAGAGCTGCAATCGCTTTAAAGTTTCTATCAACACTCAACCAAACCACTTTAATTGCAGCTTTCCATCATCATAGTAAATTACAATGTTCAATGCTTTTTAGAGCAATGTATTATTTCGGTAATTGCTGCCTGTAAAAATATTGAGGCTGAGATAATCGTTGTTGATAACAACTCTACGGATGGCAGTAACCTTTTTTTCAATAACCGTTTCAAGGCTGTACAATTTATCTGGTTAAAGCGAAACCTCGGTTTTGCCAAAGCCAATAATATAGGGCTTGCTACAGCAAGGGGTTCAACTATTTTATTTCTAAACCCTGATACCATTGTAGCGGAAGATTGTTTTGAGCAATGTCTTACTTTCTTTCACTCAAAAGATAAAGCCGGCGCATTGGGAATTAAAATGATTGACGGCAGCGGCTTTTTTTTAAAAGAAAGTAAAAGAGGCTTTCCTTCACTATTTACCTCTTTCTGCAAGCTTTCTGGTTTAACTGCTTTATTTCCTTCTTCTCCGCTTTTTGCCAATTATTACCTGGGCCATTTACCCGAAAATCAAAACCATTCCGTAGCGGTATTATCGGGGGCATTTATGATGGTTGGCAAAAAAGTACTTGATAAATTGGGTGGTTTTGATGAAACATTTTTTATGTATGCAGAAGATATTGACCTAAGCTATCGCATACAAAAAGCCGGGTATTTAAATTATTATTTTGCAGAAAGCACCATCCTGCATTTTAAAGGCGAAAGCACTAAAAAAGAAACGCTTCAATATATAAATACATTTTATGGTGCTATGATATTGTTTGTGAAAAAACACCATGGCCTTTTTATCGGCAGTATGTATACTGTAGTGATACAAGCTGTAATTGCCATAAAAAGTATACGTGCCGGAGCAAATAGGTTGTTTAAAAAATCAGGCAGTAAGCATGAAAAAAAACCTACAACAAGCAAGGCTTTTGTAATTAGTGATACTGATACATTTAAGCTAATTCAGCAAAGCACAGGACAACTATTTACCGCTGCTGAAAAAATTGATTCGCTAAAAATGCTGTCTTCAAAAGGCAATACAATTGTTCTATCCAATCCGCCTTTATCTTTTAAAGATATCATACAGCAGATTGAACAATATAAGGGACAACAAAAGTTTTTTATTCATGCAGCTGAATCCAGTTGCCTGGTAGGAAGTAATGATAAAAATAATGATGGCACTTCAATAATTTTATAGACCGTTTTAAAATACGGTTGTTAGTGTTTTAGTAATTAAGTAGGGCTAAAGCCATTCTGTTATTAATGTTTAGCATGCTTGAATCTTTATAGCGAGCCCCCTAACAAACTATTAAAAAGCCAATGTCGTTCGTTCTTGAAACAATACTGTACAACATAAAACAGGTTAATCTCAAACAGTCATTGTTCTTTCTTTTTTAAACAAGTGGCATTGAATTCATTGCTCAGCTTCCAATTAAAATCAAAACGAAGCAATTAATCCAACAAACAACAAGCAGCATTTAATTTCTATTTTAACCCATGTCTATCAAAATTTGACTCATTTAAAATAGGGAATAAGTTGACTAACAGTGAGTTTTTAGAATTCAGCACTGCCCATAGGCCAAACTATTTACCTTTGCTGCCTAATGGAAAAAACAAACTTTATAGATTATATCCGGATATTTTGCCGGAGTGGTCATGGCGGGGCAGGTAGCAAACACTTTATGCGGACCAAATACAACGCAATGGCAGGGCCCGATGGCGGAGATGGTGGCAGGGGTGCACATATCATTTTAAGAGGCAGTTCACAATTATGGACATTACTCCATTTGAGATATTATAAAAATGTATTGGCAGAAGATGGGGAAAGCGGTAACAAAAATAATTCATCGGGCAGAAGCGGCGAGGATATCATTATTGAAGTGCCATTGGGCACCATTGCCAAGGATGAAATTACTGGCTTAAAAGAAGCAGAGATTTTAGAAGACGGTCAGGAAGTAATATGGGTAAAGGGCGGCCGAGGTGGATTAGGTAACAGTAATTTTAAAACCGCTACCAATCAGGCACCGGAATATGCCCAACCTGGCGAAACCGGCTCTGAAGGCTGGAAATATTTAGAACTAAAGGTATTGGCAGACGTAGGCCTGGTAGGTTTTCCCAACGCTGGCAAATCTACCTTGCTTTCTGTACTTACTGCCGCTAAACCAAAAATTGCAGACTATGCTTTCACCACATTAATACCTCAACTGGGAATGGTGGAATACAGGGACGGTAAAAGTTTTTGTATTGCCGATTTGCCGGGTATTATTGAAGGTGCTGCAGAAGGCAAAGGGCTGGGTCATCGTTTTTTAAGACATATAGAACGCAACTCCATTCTGTTGTTTCTAATCCCTGCCGATTGTGGAGACCATAAAAAAGAATTTGAAATACTGGTAAACGAACTGGAGCAGTACAACCCCGAAATGCTTCAGAAAGATTTTGTAATCGCCATCAGTAAAAATGATATGCTGGATGATGAGTTGAGGACAGCCATTGCTAAAGAGTTGCCGGCAAATATTCCGCATATTTTTATATCATCTATAACAGGGCAAGGCCTGCAGGATATGAAAGATTTGCTTTGGAAAACACTGAATGCCCCGGCAAGAGAAACGTAGATTATTTATTGCATTAAAATATAAACTAAACTGCTGTTGTAATACCACAGCAGTTTTTTTATTGTTCTAAACCAGCTACTTTTAGCCTAAATCGAAACCAACCATTGAACCAGGTTTTTAAATACATCAGGCTATTTTTCCAAAAGGAGTTTAACTTTTTTTATTTTTTGCTGGTGTTGATTATGCTGGGTTGTATAATTTATCTCAATTATTGGCAAGGTTTAGAAAAAAAGTATGCTGCCGGCGGCGAAACAACATGGCAAAATTTTGGGGGCTATTACCTGTTGTATGCCATTCCATTTGTTATTGCCTTTTTTTTGCAACCCCTATTTTATAGTGACTGTACCTATTATAGTAATAAATGGTTTTGGATAATACTATTACTGGCGCCGGCATTTTTCTCTTTTCGGGTAAACTTTTCTTTTCATCAGGTATGGGTAAATAAAACATGGCAGGGGCCCGATAAGCTGTTGTATGCTTACTGCATTAACTGGATAGTGAGGGTAATTGTATTAATGATACCGGTAATACTAATTTGGTGGATAAAAGACAGGGGGAGTCAGCCATTTTATGGCACGAAAGCAGTCAACAGTCTAAAGCCCTACTTAATAATGTTGCTGATAATGGTACCGGTAATTGCATTAGCCAGTACACAAAAAGATTTTTTACAGGTATATCCAAAAGTAAAATTGCTTAGCAACATAAGCATCAATCACCGAATAGATTATTGGCGCCAATTGCTATTTGAGCTATGTTATGGATTAGATTTTTTTAGTATCGAATTCTTTTTTCGGGGGTTTTTAATTTTGGCACTCATTGATATATGCGGAACCCACTGTATAGTTCCAATGGCTTGTTTTTATTGCGCCATCCATTTGGGCAAACCAATGGGTGAAGCCATCAGCAGTTTTTGGGGCGGTATGTTGCTGGGAATTATTTCATATAATACTGGCAGCATTTGGGGTGGTTTAATTGTACATTTGGGAATAGCCTGGATGATGGAAACCGGGGGCTGGCTGGGAAATTTTACCGCAAGAATAAAATAAACCTGTTTTAAATTCTCAACCACATCATGAAACCAATTTTGCGCTACAGTCTGCTTATCCTGTTGGCAACCATACTTTTTGGCTGTCCGTATGATTCGCCCTATGCAATAGATGAAGAACCTGTGCAAAATATTGATGAATCTTTACTGGGTAAATGGGCTGCATTTGTTCCAAGACCATCAGATGATAAACACTACAAAGAAGACCCGGTAAAAATCATCTTTGAAAAGCGGACAAATATGGAATATGATATTGCCATAACCGGTTACCTGGATGAGTTAAAGCCCTACAAAATTGTTACCAATGATACAATTAAGGGTACAGCCTTTATTTCAATGATTGCTAAGAAACAATTTTTAAACGCAACTATTTTGGGGAAAGTGTACGTTGCCGAAGTAAAACAACAGGGAAAAAACCTTTCCATTTTTACCTTATCTGAACACTTTACCTCCCATTATATAAAAAATAGTAAAGCATTAAGGGATGCCATTGAATTCCACTATAGAACAAGGCCTGCTCCCGGATACGACGATTGGTTTGTATTGAAAAAATTGCAACGTGTAAATTAGTCTTCATTCGGTTACCTAATTCGTTGCCGTTGTTTTGCAAAGTCGTACTTTGCCACTTCATTTAAAACGATTGCTGTATGCCACAGAGTAAAATTGCTGGTATCGGGATGTATGTACCCGAAAACGTAGTTACCAATAACGATCTTAAAAAATACATGGATACCTCTGATGAATGGATACAGGAACGCACCGGTATCAAAGAGCGCCGCTATGCCCACAGAACAGATGAAACCACCACTACGATGGCTGTAGAGGCAGCAACCATCGCTATTGAAAGAGCGGATATCACCCCACAGGATATTGACTTTATCATTTTTGCAACCTTAAGTCCCGATTACTATTTTCCTGGCTGCGGTGTATTGGTTCAACGTGCTATGAAAATGAAAGAAATTGGTGCGCTAGATATTCGTAACCAGTGCAGCGGCTTTGTGTATGCCTTGTCCGTGGCAGACCAGTTTATTAAAACCGGTATGTATAAAAACATTTTAGTTATTGGGAGCGAAAAACATTCCTTTGGTTTGGATTTTACAACAAGGGGCAGAAATGTTTCGGTTATTTTTGGAGATGGTGCAGGGGCTGTTGTTTTGCAGCCAACAATACAGGAAGGGCAGGGAATACTCAACACCCATTTACATAGTGATGGTGGAAGTGCAGAAATACTGGCTATGTACAATCCCGGTACACATGCCAATCACTGGATGGAAAGTACAGTGGCCGATTTTGATGAAGCAGAGATTGGTCAGATGTTCATGAGTAAAGATATGATTGACCATGAGCAAAATTTTCCATTTATGGACGGGCCTGCAGTTTTTAAAAAAGCAATTGTAAAATTTCCGGAGGTAATTATTGAGGCTTTACAGGCAAGTGGTTTTAAACCAGCTGATCTTAATTTATTGGTTCCCCATCAGGCAAACCTGCGGATAGCACAGTTTGTGCAGCAAAAACTACAATTAAGAGACGACCAGGTTTACAATAATATTCAGCAATATGGTAATACCACTGCAGCATCTATACCCATCGCCTTGTGCGAAGCCTGGGAAAAAGGAAAAGTAAAAGATGGAGACCTTGTTTGCCTTGCAGCTTTTGGCAGTGGCTTTACATGGGCAAGCGCATTAATTCGTTGGTAACAACGTTGTATAGGTAGTAAAATTCTTACGGGGTAAGTAATATTACTATTGCATATCCCAAATTTTAAGCAATACTACTCATTTAGCTTATCAAAATAGAAGTAATTACAATAAAAACTAATAAAGTATGTTTAAGAATCAATTAGTTCTGAAATACCTACCCTAAAGCCGATTTTTTAATGCATCGTAACATAATTTATTTTATTAACCCTATTTCCGGAACAAAAGGAAAAAAGTTGTTGGTTGAATTAATTGAGGAAAAAACAAGGAAACAATTTTTCGCTTTTCAGATTTTACCAACCAACGCAGAAGGCGATTACCGTTTTTTGAAAGATAAAATAGCTCGTGAGCAAATTACAGATGTAGTTATTTGTGGAGGAGATGGTACGGTTAGCCAAATAGCCGGAGCATTAATTGATGAGACTGTAAGTATTGGTATTGTTCCCATGGGCTCCGGCAATGGACTGGCCCTGGCAGCCAAAATTCCCCGTGATATTGATCAAGCACTCGATCTCATCTTTAAAGGAAAACCTTCCTTTGTGGATGCATTTTTTATTAACTCCACCTTTAGCTGTATGCTTTGCGGACTTGGCTTTGATGCCCAGGTTGCCCATGATTTTGCACATCAAAAAAACAGGGGATTAACAACTTATATTAAACAGACTATTCGCAATTTTTTTAAAGCCAAACCCTTCCAGTTTGAGATAATTAATAAAAACCAGCGATTTAATGTAGATGCCTATTTTATAAGCATTGCCAATAGCAACCAGTTTGGTAATCAGTTTACCATTGCACCCAAAGCCAACCTGAGTGATGGCTTGCTAGATATTGTAATTGTAAAAAAAATGAGCAAGCTTAAATTGCTTTGGGCAATTTTGAAACAAATTAAAAATGGCGAAATAGCAGAGTATAATGAAGGTTCTTTTCATAAAAAGGATGTATTGTATTTTCAAACCTCCCGGCTTGTGATAAACAATACAGGTAATGCCCCACTGCACATAGATGGCGAACCTGTTGATTCCGCATCCAAATTTGCCATCCAGGTTATACCAAGGGCTTTTAAATTGTTGCAGGAATAAGCGTTAAAGGCGATTGACGATTTAACCAAATATTGAACCAATTGCTACTTAACAGGCCAGTGAATAAATTTCATTCACAGATCTCCTCTTCAAACCAAATTTGTTTATTCAAAAAAACCATCAGGTTCTGGTAGAAATATATTTATTATTAGGTTTTCTCTTCGAAAAATAAATTGCCTCTAAAAAGAATTATACCCCAACCTTTACAAACGTTTCTCTCAAAAAATATTTGTATTTAAATAAGATTATGAACTATCAATACTTTCTTTGGTTTTAAAAACATTTTAATGTTTTGTAATGTTCTGTTGAATAATTAATGTGCTTTATCTAAATCATTAAAACATCGTAACTTTCTATAAATTTAAAAACAATTAAATACTTTTCAAGATGCGCTCAGTAGCTAATATTTTACAAAACAAGCCGCCGGCTTTTAATGTTATTCAAGCCGATGCCAAAGTAATAGAAGCGTTGCTTTTGATGAATTCTGTAAACCTGAGCTACCTGATAGTAATGCAAGGGGATCATTTTGCAGGAATATTTTCTGAAAGAGATTATACCCGCAATGTGATTTTAAAAGGATTACATAGTGATACTTGCTCTGTAAAAGAAGTGATGAGTATATCGCTTCCCACTGTAGGTATGCAAGATACCGTTGAGGATTGTATGGAAATGCTCAATAGTCATAAAACACGTTACCTTATTGTATTTAATGACCAGCAATTTAAAGGAATTGTTACCATTAATGATGTACTAAGAGAAGCGCTTCAAAACAAGGAAATGGTTTTTGATGAACTCTTGATTAAGGATACAACTGAACTGCAGGATAAAATATTTTAAACAAATAGTCTTCGTCTACCTTATAAGTGAAACAAATTCTTTTAACAGTGTTTGGTTGTAAACTGTGTTAAAGGAAGCAATCACATCTTTTTTTTCTGCGGCGGTTAAATGAAAATTTAGCGCCGCAGTTTTTTCTTCCCTGGCAGGCACATACATAAAAGTGAGGCGATGCATAGCAAGTCCGCTAGCATCATTCAGGTAACTGTATTGATCTGTTTGAAAATAATCCTGCAACTTATACCAGTTGTGCTGCAACATAGTGCCCGGCTTTAGAATTAAATCTGTAATAGAACCTGTTTCAAGAGGTTGCTGCCAGTTGTCTTTTACCCTGTCTCTCAATTGCAATACTATTACTCCAGACGTATTGGCTGCAATCCAATCTTTAAAATTATCAATAAACCTAAGCGTAGTTTCCTGGCCAAAATTATCCCTTATACCTGCGTCCATTACATCAATAATTGGATTGGTGGGTAACCACACGTTGGGTAATACGTACGGAAAAGTGGCATTCATCCGCATGGCAGTAAGCAACCGCATATTGAGTGGATTTTGCTTTGCCAGCAACGCTGCAAAATCCACTGCATCCGGACTAAACCCTGTATCTTTTTGAAATAGCACAGGTTTCATCATAAAACTTAATGGCTGTGTGCTAATCATCATTTTACGACCATCTCTCGAAATAACAGAATTGTAAATCATCAAGGGTAGTTTAGCAGCCCTTTCATCTGCAGCATAATCGCTGATGCTTTTGCCCAACATACTATTGGCATTTTCATTTAGCTTTTCTTCAAAAGCGTAACCCCTGTCTTTAATATAACTATAGGGCCCTACAGCAAATTTTTGCGCCGGAGAAAAAAGATCCCGGCTCACCATTGAGGTGAATACCGGGTTTAGCAAATCTTGTGTAATATCATTTATATATTGAGGGTTATTCAACTGTATAGCATCGCCATTCATTTTACGTCGGTACAATTCACGATAATAAGTGGCCGATAACATTCCGCCGCTGGCACCACTAATTAGAAAGGTTTGTTGCATGAGTTTTCCCTTTGTTACGCTATCTATTTGTTGCAGCATATTCATTACAAAGGTTGCACTGCGCAAGCCGCCACCACTTACATTAATAAAAACAATTGTTGGCTTTTCAGTAAGCTGTTTGCTTTTCCAGTTGTTTAAAATAGCAAGCATGTTTTCCCTGTCGGTTTCAATATTTGCCGGATTACACAACTGCTGTAACGTTTGTTTATTATAGGCTGGCCTTTCGGTTTTATTATTGTAATTAAGGCCATATGCTTTGTTTCTGGGATCTATTACTTCAGACTCATACAATACATTAACAACAGCAAGTAATACAATAATAAAAAACACACTCCAGCTTTCTAAAAAATAAGTGAGTGCACCAATTACTGCCACCATTATAGCAAAAAAGATAGTGATACTAACAGCCGCAGGTACCTGGAAAAATTTTAGATCTAAAAAAAAACCTGCGGTAATTAAAAAAATAAAAGCCAGTACAATACCAATCATTGCTGCAAAATGATGGCGCTTAAATATGGCATCTAAAAAATCTTCGCTGTAATGCGATACATTCCTGGCTTTACGTAAGCGGAAAAGAACGCTGAAATAGTATCCCACCTTCATACCAAAACCATCCTGTTGAGGATTTTTTGCCGGATCAAAATTCTTTTTAAATTGTTGCCGGTTAGCAATTACCGGTGCAATCGTTTTTAAAATCTGCCTGTCTGCCCCAAAGAAAAAAGCAAAAGAAAAAGACAGTAATAAAAAAAGCCCGCCTATAAAACCGATTATTAATAAAACTTCTTCCCCCGTACTCAGCAACTCTTTATTAAAATTGAAGTTGAAGGATTTAATCAAATAAAAGATTAAGAAAAACAGTGGTAACAGAGAATTATTAATACAATATTTTAAAAACGGCTTAGAGGTGGCTGCTAAAAATTTAAACCGCTTGGTGTGTAAAATAAAGGTGGTAATGTTCCAGCTCATAAAGAAAACGCCCATTGCAACACCCACTAAAGCGGCACTCAGCGCATTTACTTTACCCAGGTATTCGGGCACAAAAAACAAAGAATCTGCCCCATAACTTTTTAAAAAACCGCTGTTAACTGTACTGGCTAAACAAAGCCAGAATATCAACAGCACCTGGTACTTTCTAAAATGCAACAGCAAGAGCTGTACAGGAAAAGAATAATAAATATTTTTTAACAGCTGCAACATTCATTTCGTTTATCTAAATGTACAACGAAAAATTTCAGAAATATTGTCTCAGCTACAGCGTTTAGGGTTAGTTGTTATACAATTGATGGCTTTCTTTTTACAACAAACAACAAACTGGTAAAAACTATCACCAGTAACATTCCTGTAAATTGGTGACTAACCCCCAGCCAAACCAGCCTGTTGGTATAGGTAGCGTTTAATACTGTTAGTATACCCAACAATACCTGTGTCGTTAACAGCACCAATAAAATTGATCGCAGGCTGCTGAATAAGGTGGACCCTTTGATTCCTTTTGATTGAAACCACCAGGTAATTACCAATATAAAAAGCAGGTAAGCAAGACCACGATGGATAAAATGAATGCTGATTGGATTGTACAAAATGTTTTTTATTACCGGCGACATATCTCCCATAGTAGTTGGTATCCAGTAGCCGTTGATGGTTGGCCAGGTTGGTGCTACCACTGCCGCCTTTATACCTGCCATAAACCCACCATATATCAACTGTAAAAAAAGTACAGCTGTCATTACCAGTAATAACTTTTGCAACGGGGCATGGGTGATTAACTGTCGTTCGGGAACTTTTAGTTTTAATGCAAACCACAGCGTATACGACAACAGTAAAAGCGCTGCCATTAAATGGGTGGTAAGTTCAATATGCCCTACAAAATATTTTTCCGGAACCAGCCCGCTTTTTACCATCAACCAGCCAATGCCGCCCTGCATAGCGCCTAAAAAGAAAAGAGTAATCATCGGCGCTATCATTTCTTTTTTAAACTTTTTGGCTGCTAAAAAATAGATAAAGCCAATTAAAAATACCATGCCCATTATTCGGGCCCACAATCGATGAAACCACTCCCAGAAAAAAATAAATTTAAAATCCCCCAAGGAGAAGCTTTGGTGTACATATTTAAACTGATCGGTTCCTTTATATTTATCAAACTCTGCCTGCCAGGCAATGTTGTTCATAGGCGGCAGGGCACCAGTAATGGGTTTCCATTCTGTTATCGATAGCCCCGATTCCGTAAGCCGGGTAATGCCGCCCAGCAAAACCTGCACAACAATCATAACCACGCCGAGCAACAACCAATTGGCTACCTGTCTTTTTGACTTTTCATTTATTGTATTTATCATAGCGGATGCAAAATTAACAAAGCAATTTTTGATGAAACAAGAATGATTTATAATAACAAGGTTTAGATGATATTTGTTAAACGAATATGCTACTACCTTTTTTTCAGGAACATGTAACAGAAGCTGGCGTGGATGAAGCTGGCCGTGGATGCTATGCCGGGCCTGTGTATGCTGCGGCGGTAATTTTGCCCAACAATTTTTTTCACCCTTTATTAAATGACAGCAAAAAACTTACTGCAGCTCAAAGGGATTTGCTTAGGCCCATTATAGAAAAAGAAAGTATTGCATTTGCCGTTGGTGCTGTTGACAATAATACCATCGACCAGGTAAATATTTTACAGGCTTCCTTTTTAGCAATGCACAAGGCAATTGATCAGCTAACTATTTTGCCGGAAATGCTGTTGATAGATGGCAACCGTTTTAAACCCTACAAAAAAATCATTCATCAGTGCATTGTAAAGGGAGATGGCAAATATGCTTCGATAGCTGCTGCCAGTGTTTTAGCCAAAACCTACCGGGATGAATTTATGTTACAACTACACCAACAATTTCCTGATTACGGCTGGAACAAAAACAAAGGATACGGTACACTAATCCATAGAAACGCCATTGAGGCATATGGTTTATGCAAGTACCATCGAAAAAGTTTTAACATCATTTCTCTATAATTTTTTGAAATAGTTGTTGCCTGCAATTAAACTTATTTGCAAGTGCCTCGTCTGTAATATTGTAACCGGTGAATAAAAAATACAATACGCAACATCAACAATTAATCAACAAAAACTAAAATCATGAAAATTAAATTTGTAGCAGCAGCAGCCATAATAATGGCCTTATCAATCGGCAATACCTATGCACAGGAGGTGCCCAATACAGCAACCCGGCATCAACGTATTAAACAAGGAGTAAAAAGTGGTGAGCTTACAAAAGCAGAAGCAGCCGACTTGCGCAGAGACCAAAAAGATATTAGGCAAGATGTAAAAGAAGCCAAGGCTGATGGAGTTATATCAAAGCAAGAAAGGAAAGAGATTCGTCGTGACAAGAAACATTTAAATCGTGAAATTCTCCGAAAAAAACACAATAACAGGGAAAGGCACTAATGCAACTCAATAAAAATAGAAACAAAAAGCCCAGTTAATTATTAGCTGGGTTTTTTAATGTTTTATTGATCGTTTTTAAAAGATGTATCAGGGTGTTTTTAACTTCAGCGTATGCATATTAGTTGATGCAATAGAGTTGCTTTATTCCTAAATATAAACCACACAAAGCTGTAATAAAAAACGATTTTCCATTTACTGTTTGTATCGTTCTTTCCACATTTCATTGAATGTTTTTTTGCTAAACTCAAGGTCACTTCTTTGTTTTGTCCAGCCTTTAAATAAACTGTTAACTACTTTGTTTTTTATTGATCCGTTAGCCATGTTCATGATGCTTCTTTTAAGACTGGCCAGCTTCCAGAGTTTCCAGGCAATCTTTTCAGCAAACGAAGGCAAGTCCTGTTGTACAGACTGGTAGCGGTTTTCCAGTAGCAACTGGTGCAAGTTTATTTTTACCGCACAGGTATCGGTACAGGCGCCACATAAAGAAGAGGCATAACTTAAATGTTTGTTTTCTGCTAAACCTGAAAGATGAGGTGTAATTACACTTCCAATGGGGCCACTGTAAGTTGCACCGTACGCATGGCCACCAATATTTTTATACACCGGGCAAGCATTAAGACAGGCGCCGCAACGAATGCAATACAAACTTTCCCTTTGTACAGGATCCTTTAAAATATTGGTGCGGTTATTATCTAATAATATTACAAACATTTCTTCAGGGCCATCCGTTTCTCCTTGCTGCCGGGGACCGGCAATGATGCTATTATAAACAGTCATTTGTTGCCCTGTGCCGTAGGTAGAAAGTAATGGCCAAAAAAGTGCAAGATCTGTAAGCGAAGGAATTACTTTTTCTATTCCAACAACAACAATATGCGTTTTAGGAAAAGCACAACTCAATCTTGCATTGCCCTCGTTTTCTGTAACCGCAACAGCACCAATATCGCTGATGATAAAGTTGGCGCCGGTAACACCCACTTCGGCATTTACATATTTTATTCGTAAAATATCTCTTGCTACCAGCGTAAGTTGTTGAGGGGTTAAATTGGAGGCTGTACCTAATTTTTCGGCAAATAATTTTGCCACATCTTCCTTGCTTTTGTGCATGGCCGGCGTTACAATATGGTAAGGTGCTTCGCCATCTAACTGCTGAATGTATTCTCCCAAATCGGTTTCAATACTTTCAATACCGTTTTTTTCCATGGCCGCATTCAGGTGTATTTCTTCCGTAACCATGCTTTTGCTTTTCACCAACGTTTTGCAGTTTCGGTCTTTGCAAATCTGAATAATCTCCTCTATGGCCTGCGTAGCATCTTCTGCCCAAATTACTTTACCGCCACGTTTGGTAAAGTTGAGTTCAAATTCTTCCAGTTGCTGGTCCAGCGTTTCAATGGCACGCCATTTTATATTTTTGGCTCTTTCTCTTGCCAGGTGTAAGTCAAAAAATTGTTGTTTTCCTTCCGGTACCTTTTGGTTGTACTGTTTTATATTGAAATTTATTTTTCGCCTGTGCTCCAAGTCTGCTGCCTTAATGGTGCTTTTAGCTATAAATGTTTCTTCTTTCGTAGTCATGTTTTTTTCTTTTAAAAAAGCAGCAATTTAAGTGGCAACTTTAATTGTTATAGTTGATTACTTATGCGTTGTTCATGATTTTAATACGCCCAATTCGCTCCCTACTTTTGTAAATGCTGCAATTGCCTTATCCAACTGCTGAACATCATGTGCAGCACTTAGCTGTACTCTTATCCGGGCCTGTCCTTTTGCTACTACCGGAAAGAAAAATCCAATTACATAAATACCTTCTTCCAATAATCTGGCTGCAAAATTTTGAGCCAGTACCGCATCATATAACATGATGGGAATAATGGGATGAACTCCGGGTTTTATATCGAAACCTGCTGCGGTCATTTTGGTGCGGAAGTAATCGGTATTAAATTCTAATTTATCCCTTAGGTCTGTTGACTGACTCAGTAAATCCAATACAACAATGGAAGCTCCAACAATACTTGGCGCTACTGTGTTGGAGAAAAGATAAGGCCTGCTGCGCTGGCGCAACATTTCAATAATTTCTTTTTTGCCAGATGTAAATCCACCACTTGCGCCACCGAGTGCTTTGCCAAGTGTACCTGTTATTATATCTACTCTACCCATCACATTTCTATACTCATGTGTACCCCGTCCCGTTTTTCCTAAAAAGCCGGATGAGTGACATTCATCCACCATTACAATGGCATCGTATTTATCGGCGAGGTCGCAAATTTTATCCAATTGGGCAATGGTGCCATCCATACTAAAGCTGCCGTCTGTAGCAATAATCCTGTTACGCAGGTGGGCCGATTCTTTTAATTTGTTTTCAAGGTCGGCCATATTGTTGTGCTCGTAACGATAGCGTTGCGCTTTACACAATCGAATGCCGTCTATAATACTTGCATGGTTTAGGGCATCACTGATGATGGCATCTTGTTCATTAAACAATGGCTCAAACAAACCTCCATTGGCATCAAATGCAGCGGCATATAATATGGTATCTTCTGTACCGAGAAAAGTAGAAAGTTTTTGCTCTAACTCCTTGTGTATATCCTGTGTGCCGCAAATAAAACGAACACTGCTCATACCAAAGCCACGCAGGTCAATGTATTTTTTTGCAGCAGCTACCACCTTGGGGTTAGAAGAAAGACCGAGGTAATTATTGGCACAAAAGTTTAGTAGGTTTTTTCCGCCAACGATAATTTCAGCTCCCTGTTCGCTGTTAATTATACGCTCTGTTTTAAGAAGTCCGGCTGTTTTTATTTCCGCTATTTCGGTTGCTATCCTTTGTACAAAATTGTTGTTCATATATATATAATTGAGACCTGCAAAAGTAGTTAACCGGCTGCTGATTTTAGCAACTTGTTTTTGTACCAACTTTAACACCCATTCCTTTAAACCTGTAACATTTTATTTTTATTTTCGTTTTACCATTAAAACTGCCCCCATGCCAATAAAAAAATCAGCATTCATTTTATCGATATTTGCCAGCAGTTCTATAGGCATGTTGGCATTTGTTTCTTATCAGAGTGATAACGTTAACAATAAAGCAGGCAAAAAAATTCCATTGAAATGCAGCCGGGAATGCAGTGGCGCCAGAACTTCTTCCCCGTGGAATATCGCTTCATACACCATGCTTCCATCGGAAGGATAATTTATTTAAACCTTTTTGTAACTTTTGTTGCTGCTTAATCGTACTAACTATACTTAAAATAAACCTATTACAATACCAGCTGTTAAAAAACTGTATGACTGAGAAAGAATACAATCATTGTGTAAACATGTATGCAGACAATGTGTATCGATTTATCCTTAAAAATTTAAGGCATGAGGAGGATGCAAGAGATATAGTGCAGGGTGCTTTTGAAAAAATGTGGATTACCAGGCTTACCGTTGATAACAGCAAATGCAAAAGCTTTTTGTTTACGGTGGCTTACAATCAAATGATTGATCACATCAGGAAAAACAAAAGAGTGATACTGCAGGAAACGTTTACGGATAATACAAAAATCAGTAACCACCAGCAGCACGACTCTAAAAAAGTATTGAATGAAGCATTAAACAGGTTGAATGAAACGCAAAAAAGTTTGGTAATGCTCAAAGATTATGAGGGTTATAGTTATGAAGAGATTGGGCAAATTACCGGACTAAGTGAAAGCCAGGTAAAAGTATATTTACACAGGGCAAGACTGCAACTGAGAGAGTATATTGTAAAACCAGAAAATATTATTTAATCCACGCTACCTAAAATCAGGAAGTTTGGATCTAACAATCAGCGCATCAAAAAATGAATATTAACCGAAATAATTACGAAACATTTTTTATACTGTACATAGATAATGAATTATCTGTGCAGGAGAAAAATGCTGTGGATGTTTTTATTCAGAAAAATCCAGATCTAAAAGAAGAGTTGGCTATGTTTCAACAAAGTGTTGTTGTACCAGAAACAGTTTCATTTTCTGGCAAAGACAGCTTGTTAAAAAAACCAACTGTTACAGATGAAATGCAGGAACAATTATTGTTGCTGTTAGATAAAGAGCTTAATAAAGCGGAGGTAAAAAATATCACCTCCATCATTAACCAGGATGAAGCCTGCAAAAAGGAATGGGATATTTTACAACTAACAAAAATTACGGCAGATAACAATATTGTTTTTGAAGATAAGGCCTCTCTTTATAAACATGAAAATAACGGAAGGGTGATTGCAGTCCGTTGGTGGAGAATGGCTGCTGCTGCCGTTTTGATAGGATTTGGCTTGTGGGGTGCAGTTACTTATTTCAATAACAACAAAGGGGCTGCCATAGAAACAGCCGCTACAAATAAACAGGTTAATACTGATAGTAATAAAAAAATTATGGCAATTGTTAAGCCACAAAATGATTCTATTGTTGTTAAAAATACTGATGAGGAAATTGCCGAAACAATCACTTCAATAACTACCGATGATTCGAAAAATACGATCACTCCTCAAAATATAAAAACTCCGGTTGTTAATAAGATCAATGCAAAAGAAACCATTGCCATCCGGCAAAACGAAAAAGCAAATGAAAAGCCTTCCAATCATTTGCCAGAGCCATCTTTAGAAATAATTAACAATATCCAACGTAACAATACTACCATTGCAGCCGTATTACTGAAAGACGCACAACTTAATAAAATCGATGCATCCAATGAGATTCCGGTTAGCAGGAATGTATATGCAAGCAATGCTTCTATTACCAATGACGATATTGAAAAAAATACAATTAACTATGGCTTTGATGACAACGAAGAAGAAACCAAAAAAACAAAAATTGGAGGCTTTTTTAAAAAAGTAAAGCGATTAGTACAAAGAAAAACAAATACCCAACCTGGTGGCAATGATAATTTTAAGATTGCCAACCTCTCTTTTGCAATTCAATAAAAACTTAAACGAAACAACATGAAACAGCTATTTACTCTAGTGGCATTACTATGCTATGTTACCAGCACAAGCGCACAATCTGACAGCACCACATCTGCTAAAAAAGAAAATGATACCCTACGCATTGGCAATATCATAATTATAAATAGAAAAAATCCCGATGAGAAACAAAGTGGTACCAATATTTCAGTTACAAAACAAGAGAGACGAGAGCCCAAAAATGTAAGTACCAACTGGTTTATTGTTGACCTGGGTTTTTCCAATTATGTTGATCGCACCAACTACAGCAATACCCGGGGTTATTTGTACAACAGGGCTGGTGCTGCCCCGCTAGGTGCCAACGATTTTAATTTAAATGTAACTAAAAGCCTGAACGTAAACATTTGGTTTTTTATGCAGCGGCTAAATCTTATACAGCATCATGTAAACTTAAAATATGGCCTTGGTATAGAACTAAACAATTACAGGTACAATTCTACAGTTAGTTACCGGAAAGAAAATCCGTTTGTAACAGGACAGACACCGGCACCAACTGTTTTCAGGGATTCGGTTTCTTTTTCAAAAAATAAATTGGCAGCAGATTATGTTACGGTACCGCTTATGATAAACTTTTGTACCAATCCTGTAAACCAAAATAAGGGGTTCAGCATAAGTGTAGGGGTAAGTGGTGGTTTTTTATACAATGAACGTAACAAACAAATAAGTGGACCAAGGGGCAAGCAGAAAGTTGAGAATGGGCTGGGTTTAGAGCAATTTAAGTTTTCTTATATCGGTGAAATCGGCTTAGGTCCTGTAAGATTGTATGGTTCCTATTCTCCTACCAGTTTTTATAAAAAAGGCCTGGATATGCGCCCTTATACGTTGGGCATTCGATTGAGTAATTGGTAATCGTTTAAAAAATTATAATTCAAAAAGCAGGCTACTTAGCCTGCTTTTTTGTACGCAATACCTATTGAACTTGTCAGGAGTTCTATGCCAAAATAAAACTGTGCTGGCCGGTATTTATCAAGGACATCCCACAATGACTCAACATAAATCTTCGACACCCACTGACTCAAAATAAAAATAAAGTTTGGTGCAACAGCTACTATGCCGGCTCTTTATCTAATTTTTAGTTAAGCTTTTTACAATGAGTAAAATATTTTTGTATGGCACAACGTTTGAATAATTGTATTCCATAATTTCCGTTATGAAAAAAGCTGTTTTTTACTGTATTGCATGTTTTGGCATCCTTTTGCTGACAGTTTCTTTTGTGGTACCCGGTCACAATAAAAAGCGAAGCGCTAAAAAGGCCCCTACTCCGGAAAAAGTGAAAAAGGTATTACCACCTGCAGAAGAAAGCCCCTATTATATTATTATTGATAAAAGTGATTACGAATTAAAGGTGTATGATGAAGAAGGCTGGTATGCTACCTATCCCATTGTTTTTGGCAGCAAAGATTTGGGCGATAAAATGAAAGAGGGCGATAGAAAAACCCCCAATGGAAGTTTTAAAATCATCCTGAAAAAAATTCACAATAAATGGGGGCCGGAACTGTTGTTAGATTATCCCACCCAAAGCAGCATTGAAAAATTTAATGATCGTAAACGAAAAGGTATTATTTCAAAAACTGCTAAAATAGGTGCTGGTATTGCCATTCATGCTACAAGGCCCGAGGAAGAATGGACCATTGATAATTTTTATAACTGGACGGATGGATGTGTATCTGTAAAATATACAGAGATGAAAGATTTGTTTAGTTATATACCAGTTGGAACGGTGGTTACAATACAGCAGTAATGCCCCCGTCCCCTAAAGTGGTGACAAAATTTGGCAAATAGAGTTGCACTCCATTTCTGTAACAGTTTAAGAACTTGATAAACCAGTGTTGATAGAGTTACAGGAATGTCTTTAATGATTCTTAAATACAAGTAATAATACTAACTCCTTTAGGGTATTTGTAAAATAAGCAAACTCACACTATAACCCACTTTTAGGGCACGGGGGCTGGGGTATAAAAATCAAACTACCATCTCCATAACTCAAAAAGCGGAAATCATTTTCCATGGCATAGTCGTACAGTTTCCTCCAATCATTTCCTGCAATAGCAGCTACCAATAATAACAGGGTAGATTGTGGCTGATGAAAATTGGTGATAATGGCTTTGGCAATTTTAAATTGATAACCCGGAGCAATTAAAATTTGAGTAGGTGTCAGTATCCTGTGTTGCTTATTTTTTTTCATCCATTGCAGCAATGCAATCAACGCTTCTTCACTGCTAATTTTTGTTTCGCTCAAAGGTGCATCATATACATCCCACTGATAAATTTTTAATTCAGCCGATGTAATTTCAGGGTAAATAATTGTTTTTACTCCCATCCAGTAAAGGCTTTCAATGGTACGCAATGATGTGGTACCTACTGCAATAATGTTTGTAGATGTATGGCTGATGAATTGCTCTATCGTTTCGATGGAAACGTCTATCCATTCGCTGTGCATTTCGTGACCATGCATGCTGCTGGCTTTTACAGGCTTAAAAGTACCAGCACCCACATGAAGGGTAACATAAGCCTTTTCAATATGCTTTTTTTGAAATGAGTCAAATATCTCAGCAGTAAAATGTAGCCCTGCGGTGGGTGCAGCAACACTGCCATCGTGTTTTGCATAAATAGTTTGATAGCGTTCTTTATCGCTTGTTTCCGGTTTTCTTTTTATGTAAGGGGGCAAAGGAATATCGCCAAATATACCCAGCACTTCAGCAAAACTGTAATCTATTGGTTGCCACGATAGCTCTATTACATAGGCATCCGAAAGCTTTTCAACAAGGGTTGCTGTTAGGGTTACCGCAATGTTTTCTAAAGGATTTTCAGCTGCTTTTATTTGTTTTTGCAAACTGCCAGTTTTCCATTTACCGGCACCACCAATCATGCATTTCCATTTTACAGATGCCTTTTTGCCCATCACTACACTGTACTCATTGTTAGCTTCGTACGGCTCCAGGCAAAAAATTTCTATTATACCGCCGGTTAGTTTTTGAAATAAAATACGGGCTTGTATTACTTTGGTATTATTAAAAACCAGCAGGCTATTTTCTGGGATATATCTTGCAATATCTTTATAAATATCTTCTATAATTATCCCTTCTTTATACATCAATAATTTAGATGCATCCCTTTCCTTTAAAGGAAATGCAGCAATTCTTTCATCTGGTAAATGATAAGAGTAATCGTTAATAGAAATATCTTTAGGGTGCATCAATTCATATTAATTGGCCAAAAAATTACTAACTGTAGTCATCCATTTTGTATGTTCTTTCTCACACAAAGATTCATGTCCGGCAGTTTCATATACTACCAATTCTTTTTTAGCAGGCAGGTTGTTATAAATAGCATCGGTTTCAACCTGTTGTACCCTTGGGTCTTTTCTGCCCCATTGCAATAAAGTTGGAACAGTTATTTTCTTTACATATTCTGATGGCATCATATTAAAGGCCCAAAACCCATGCAATGTTCCACCCCAGAAAGTAATGAAAGTTGCCAATGGCTCACCCGGCAAACCCATCATTTTTATCCTGCCTTCTGCAGCCTGTAAGATAGATGCAAAGGGCATCTCTAAAATTACTTTAGATGGTTGCAAAGGATAATCATTCATCGCTTTTGAAATGGCAGCTGCTCCCATTGATATTCCCCACAATACAATATTTTTCTCGCCTTTGTCTTTAATAAAATCATACGCCAGTTTTACATCTTCCGTTTCGTAAAAGCCAATGGTTGTAGTATTACCGCCACTGCTTCCATGTGCCCTAAAATCGAGCAAAAATGTATTATAACCCATTTGTCTAAAGCCGGCCGCTTCCTCTAATACCGATGACTTTTTGCTACCATGTCCATGAAACAGTATTACCGTCCCTTTAGGCACATTGTTGGTTTTTATATACCATCCCTGCAGTTTGATTTTGTCTTTGGTTGTGATATAAACCGTTTCAAATGCTGAGTCGGCTGCAATGTTTTTTTGCTTGATGGAGTTGATGCCAAAGAATATTTCACTGGTTTTGTCCCAGGATGTTTTGTCTACATTTTTCTTTATTTTAACCTGCCCTATATCATAAAAATGAGTAAACTTATAGGCATGAAATGCGGTTATAATACCAATTAAAACAAATAGAAAAAGAAAAGTACGAAGGATAAATTTTAATAGTCTTTTCATGTTAGCTGGTTAGTAGTTTTGTAGATATGTTTAGGTTTTACTGCAAAATACAGCATTTTTTTCAGCAGTTAATATTGCTCATAGGTTATTAGCCTAACAGCTTAAAACTAAAGAGAAAGAACATTTTTTCTCTACAGCAATTTTGCCCCGAAAAAAACTTCCTTCTTTTTTTAATGAGAAACCTTTTCAATAAAAAGATTAATTACTTCTACTAAAATGAGGATGATAATTATCCACTCCAACTGTGTACTGTTGCGGTATTGTAGCAGGTCTTTAAATAATTCGAGGTTTTCTTTTACAATTCGCAGGCCCTCCTGAATATCTCTAAACCTTGTCTGTAAATCGAAGGTTTTTTTAAGTCCAATATCTAACTTATTCAGGTTCTCGTCTTCCCATGTTTCTTCCGGCGAATCGAAAATGTAGAGATTCTCCGCAATGCGATTTTTAAGGTTGAGTGTACGGCCAATGTATTTTTTTAGATTGATGCCGGATAAATCAAGACTACCTTTAAACTCCAGTTTTTGCGTGTGCCGGTTGGTTTCTTCCAGCAAAATATCTGTTTGTCTTGAGTAATGATCGAGGGCTACTGATTGAGATACATTCAGCATGATTAAACGAAGCATTTCTGTATCGGGATTTACAATCTCAATCTTGTTGTATCCAAATTTCATTCGGGCACTATTCGTTTCTATTTCAAATTCTTCGCTCAACCTTTCATCTAACAAATTTTTACAATAAGGCTTAATTAATTGTATGAAAGAGGTCATCTCAGTTTCACTGTAATTGCAAAAACAAACAATACCATATTTAAAAACATAGAGTAGTTTATCTTCTTCGATTTCATAGAATAACTCATCGTTATCTGCCTGATAAATTGCCGCGGTAAAGGCTGTTTTAAACTGCTTCAAGTCTATGCTTTCTGCAATTTGGTAAGAGTGAACAAGTGAAGACATGTGTTGGTAATTAAAGTTTTCCTGCTAATAAAACAGGGAGCTGATAGTTGGCTTTCAGCTTGTTAAAGTTAAGTATATAATTCTGGAGTGGTTTTAGGAGATGATTGATTTTAGCGTAATTATCGAAAAGATAATGAAGCTCATCCTCCCGGTTATTCTTTTCTTTTCACAATCAAATACCAATCATTTTCGAGCGGCAAATAACCATATTCATAACAAAAGAAATAAATGTTCCCTTTTTTGTTAGCATATGTATGAGTGATGTATTTAAAATTAAATCCTTTAGCCTGCAATTTTTCTTTATTGGCTTTGGCCATTTCTTCTGATGGCGGTAATAGGTCTTCTAAAATCCGCCGGTTCTTTTTTAATGCATTATTAATGTTGGTTACCAGTTTGTTGCTGTCCGCTTTTAGCTGATTGTTATAAGCGTTTCTACAATAATCATCACAAAATTTTTTATCTGCCCTGCCTTTTACTGGTTTATTGCAAGCAAGGCAAGGCTTAGGTGTAAAGGCTGCTAACATAATACAGTATTGAGTTTAAGAGGATAAGATACAACAAATTTTTATAAGTACAAACGTTTATAAACGGCTATATCCGAAAGCAAACGTATAAAAACCGACTAACGCTTTCTGGCAAATGCATCTTTGTGTTGTCAATCGGCAATGGCGCCTTGCTGGTTGATTGAGATAACAAATATTAAAACAATTTTAAAATTTATCAACCATGTACGCATTAAAAAACAAAGTCCAGTTAATTGGCAACGTAGGAAACGCAGTAGAAATTAAAAATACTGAGAGTGGAAAAAAACTAGCCCGGTTCAGCATTGCTACCAACGAAAGCTACCGCAACGCTAAAGGTGAAAAAGTAACTGAAACAACCTGGCACAACCTGGTAGCCTGGGGTAAGGTTGCCGAGCTGGCAGAAAAGTTATTAGTAAAAGGTACCGAAGTAGTGATTGAGGGAAAGCTCACCAACAGAAGTTACACTGATAAAGATGGTAACAAGAAATATGTGAGTGAAGTGCAAGTAAATGAGTTGTTGCTGTTGGGTAGCAAAGCGGTCGCTTAAGTAAAAAGACAAGGATTGTGAACATGAAAAAAGCAAGTAGGCTTTTGATTGGATGCAATCCTTTTTTGTTTGCCGCTAATTGCGCCAATTTACACGAATTGTTTGCCCAACTAAACTTATTATAATGGATGAAATAATTTATAAAGAAGAGGCTTATAAAATTGTTGGTATCTGTATGGAGATACACCGGCAGCTTGGTCACGGATTTCTAGAAGTAGTTTATAAAGATGCTATGTGTTATGATTTTAAAAACGAGCAAATTCTTTTTGAAAGAGAGAAGGCTTTCAATATACAATATAAAGGCGCTATTTTAAAACATCAATTTATAGCTGATTTTATTTTGATGGATAAAATTATTGTAGAAATAAAGGCTAACAAAGAAGGAATATCTTCTGATACTACAGCGCAAACAATTAACTACCTTAAAGTCTCTGGTTGCAAACTTGGTATCATTATAAACTTCGGGAGCTCGTCATTAGAATACAAAAGACTAGTTCTAAAAGCATAAATCAGTCAATAAAAAATTGAATTCGTGTAAATTCGTGTAATTAGCGGCAACTTTCTTCAACTACTAAATCATACAATCTGTGGCAACTATAACAGATACAACCAATGCTTCTTTTCAATTGGCGGCAGACTTTGTGAATTATACAAATGCCTCCATTTTTTTAACCGGCAAAGCGGGTACAGGCAAAACAACTTTTTTAAAATATTGCAAGGAAAATGAAAAGAAAAATACTGCCATAGTTGCCCCAACTGGTGTTGCAGCTATTAATGCTGGCGGTACTACTATTCATTCTTTCTTTCAATTGCCCTTTACGCCTTTTATTCCGGAGAGCCGTGGCTTTGGTAATAACGAAACTGTTACAGACAAGCATAGTCTTATCGGAAAACTCCGACTCACCAACGACAGAAGAGAAGTGATGCAACAACTGGAACTGTTGATTATTGATGAAATTAGTATGGTGCGTTGTGATGTGCTGGATGCAATTGATACGGTACTCCGCCATGTTCGCAGCAGGTATTCGCAACCCTTTGGCGGTGTGCAGGTTTTATTAATTGGTGATATGCACCAATTACCTCCGGTGGCCAAAGAAGAAGAGTGGCAATTGCTTTCGCCGTATTATAAAAGTCCTTATTTTTTTAATAGCCAGGTAATAGAAAGTCAACCGCCGGTTTATGTGGAACTCAATAAAATTTATCGTCAAAAAGATGAACGGTTTGTTGCTTTATTAAATAAAGTACGCAACAATGAAATGGATAAATCCGCTTTTGATTTACTGCACAGCCGCTATCATCCAACTTTTAATCCACCTAAAGAAGAAGGCTTTATTACACTAACAACGCACAACAATAAGGCAGACAGTATCAACTTTAAAGCATTAAACGAATTAAAGGAAAAACCCTTTTTGTACAAAGCAGCCGTAATCGGCGACTTTAACGAAAAAGCTTATCCGGCAGATGTGGAGCTCCAATTAAAAGTTGGGGCACAGGTAATGTTTATTAAAAATGATGTGGAGAAAGTTCGCCGGTATTACAATGGTAAAATTGGCGTAGTAACTAAACTGGAAGCTGAAAAAATAATGGTGCTTTGCAATGGCTTCACTGTTCCTATTGAAGTAAGAAAAGAAACCTGGAAAAACATCCGGTACTCCGTTGATAAAGCCACCAATCATATTGAAGAAAATGAACTGGGCTCTTTCAGTCAGTTTCCTTTGCGGCTTGCGTGGGCCATTACCATTCACAAAAGTCAGGGGCTTACGTTTGAAAAAGCTATTATTGATGCCGGTGATGCATTTGCTCCCGGGCAGGTTTATGTTGCACTAAGCCGCTGCACTAGCCTGGAGGGAATGACATTGCATAGCCATATTCAAAACAGTAGCTTGCATAGCGACAACCGGATCAGCAACTTTGCCCGATTACAAAAAACATCGGATGAGCAGCTTCAATTATTACAAAATGCTAAACATATTTTTCAGAAAGCAGAGATCATTAGCTTATTCGATTTTACCGGACTTGTTAAAGAAATAGAAGCCATTGTACTTATTATAAACAGCCAGCTAAGTTCTTTCAACAAAGAAGCTTTGCCGTGGATACAGGAGGTTGAAAAACTGATTGCAGCAATACGGGAAATTGCCAATAAATTTTCGCCGCAGTTACAGGATTTATTGCAGCAGTCAATTTTACCTGAAAGCAATGAAGCCTTTCAAAAAAGAGTGATTGCAGCCAGCAAACACTTTAGCAGTTCAATGCAAATAATTAAAGAAAACATTCAAAACTGCCCTGTTGTAACAGACAGTAAAATTATTGCGGGTGATTTTAATAAAATTATTAACGATTTACTTAGAAATATTGGTTTCAGAATACACCTGCTAACCGCAAACCATAATGGTTTTGAAGTAAATGAATATCTAAAAAGCAAACGTTCGTTTAACAGGCAAATTCAAATGTTGAATATTTATGCAGGCAAATCTACCAACAGCTATGCAGATAGTCCATACCCCGAACTACAGCAACTATTGCGTAAAAAAAGAGATGAAATATGTGATAAAAAAGGAGTTGCCATTTACATGGTAGCTAATAGTAAAAGTTTGGAAGAAATGGTAAAGTTTTTACCACAAACTTTTGATGAACTTAACCAGATAAGCGGCTTTGGCCCGGCTAAGACCATGCAGTATGGAGAGACTTTTCTTTCCATCATAAATAATTATTGTGAGGAAAATAACCTCCACAGTAATATGGAAAATGTGCCGGTAAAAAAAACACGAAAAGTTAGAGGCAGCTCATCTGCCGAAAAACCCAATACAAAATTACTGAGTTTTACTTTGTATAAAGAAGGAAAAAATGTCAGTGAGATTGCAAATGAAAGAGTTTTGTCTATGGCAACTATTGAAGGTCATCTTGCACATTATATCGGTACCGGCGAAATTAATGTAAACGATCTGGTGACAGAATCCAAACAGTTGTTGATAAAGGCTTCTATCGAAAAAAATGGTGCCGAAAATTATAAAGCTATTGCAGATGATTGCAAACAACAAGTAGGCTATGGTGAAATTAGAATGGTAGCGGCTTCTTTAAAAAAACCAGCAAACGACTCTTCAAATCAATCATAAAATTCCTTCAATAAGCCAAAGTAATTTTCATTCCAACCGTTCACCATTTCTTCATATACTTCATCTGGAATATTGGTGTGCTGCAGTTCAACAGAGCAGCCTTGTTTATGCGGATGCAGTTTAATCGTCACGATAGATTCTTCTTCCTGGTCTCCAAAATACCATTCCTGCACAATCCGCTTGCTTTCTTCAAATGAAATATTTCTGCCCACAATTGTTCCTTCCCACAATGAAAATTCGCTATCAGGTTC
>JBBQEA010000004.1:0-52246 GCA_038320245.1 Chitinophagales bacterium
GTTGGCGTTTTTGGCAATCTGTAATAAATTGAGCAGTTGATGCTGGTGCTGAATAAATTCCTGCAACATGTTTGCTGCATCGGGTTGTGTGGATGGAATTGCATCCTTAGGTGCTTTCATTTTTTTTCCAATGCTGTTATCCTCCTTCGGCTTCATGAGTTGGGTAAAATAATTTCCGAGCCAGCCGGGGGAAAAGGAAACATTTGGTCCGCTTTGATTGAGGTGTAGTTCTTTTTCGATCGCAATAATATAATGCCTTGCGTAAATATTAAGATGCTCCAACACCTGGGCCACACTCCATTTATCAGTAGCAGTTTGCTGCTGCAAAGTAGCAGGTGGTAGTTGGAGTAATTGATTGGCTTGTAAAATAATTTGCCTGGTATCGGCCTGTAGGCTTTCCAGTAATGCGTTGCTGTTGTATTTCATTTTTATTTATTTAGGAATACAAAAATGGATCAGTTACAACAAAGTATTCTTGGTATTTGCCAAGATTTTAAAAATATAAACCGATAAGGTTTGCTGCCCGGCAAAGCAGCTAGCCTATAAACCTATGAGGTCTGCCGTTAGGCAAAGAGCGCATAAACCTAGAAGGTCTGCCGCCGGGCAAGGCAGCGCCGCAAGACCTTATAGGCTTTATAACGCCTTGCAGTTTTTTATAACCTCACTGTTGACAATAGCTTGCTAAAATTGGTTGCATCCATTCCTAAATAAGAAGCCAGGTATTTATGGGGAACAAGATTGAGGACATGAGGACTGCGTTTCAACAGCACTTTAAACTTTTCTTCATTGGTAAAGCATTGCAGTTCTATATGACGTTCTAATGCACCTTTCAATGCAAAGGCCGTTGCTTTAAATATTAATTGCTGAATAACCGGATGGGTTTTTATGTGATGTTGAATTTCGTCGTAGCTAATCCGTAAAAATCTGCTGGCTGTAATCGTTTCTAAAAAATATAGGGAAGGGGTTTGTGTAAGAAAACTATCTGCTACTCCACTAAAAGATGGCGGATAGGTAAATACTATAGTGGCTTCTTTATTTCCATCGCCCAAATAAAAAGCCCTTTGTACACCTTCAACCACAAAGTATAAATACCGCTCTGTTTCACCAGCAGCAGTAAGGATGGTTTTGCGCTTAAACGTTACCGGCTGCCAGTTGGCAGTAAAGCTATCCAGTTCTGCTGCTGTTAATGGATAGAGCTGGCCAAGAAATGATTTAAGCAATGCTGTTTCCATCATTATAAAGATAAAATATTGCGTTTAAAAATCCATTCCTTCAACTTATCGCCACCAATTGTTTGACCTTTGTAAAGTGCATCGTTGGTTACATTTTTTTCAAATTTACAAACAGCAGATTCGGGCTACACGAACGATAATTCCACGGTATCGGCAATAGTCAACTGCACATAAAGGGATATTAAAAAGAACCACTGAGATCATTTATTTCACAACAACTTCTTTTAAACACCAACAACTTTTCGTTTGGAAAAGTTGTTGGCGTTTTTTATTTATGCTTCGGTATCAAAACCTCTAATCCTTCTTCTCAAAAAGTTCTTTTTTATCAACAACTTTTACTTTGTCTTTCGCTTTTAGTTTTTTGCTTACCACTTCATATGGCCCGCTAACAACCAGGTCACCCTCTTTAAGACCTTCTGTAATTTCAATATTGTTGATATCCTGAATAGCAGTTTTTACTTTTACTTTTTTTACGATTCCATCTTTGTCAACTACAAAAACTACTACATCCAAATCATCCATATTAGTTGCAGCTTTTTCATCATTAACTTCGTCAGTTGGCTTTTTTTCTACTTTCAGGCTGTCGTTTCTATCCCTTGTAGTAACTGCATTAATAGGTACGCTCAATACATTGGGATGTGTTTTGGTTTGTATATCTGCACTCGCACTCATGCCCGGTTTAAACGGGAAACGTCCTTTTGCCAACAAATCAGCATAGCTTTCGGTGAGCAGGCGTACATACACTTTGTAGTTGGTAACATCGTTGCTGGTATTGGCTAAGGCAGCTTGTGTGGACGCTCCGTTGTTACTGCTGGCAATTTGAGTTACGATACCTTTAAATTTGCGATCGCTGTAGGCATCTACAGTTACAACAGCACTGTCGCCCAGATGTACTTTTGGTACATCACTCTCGCCAACATCTACCCTTATTTCAATTTTGCTCATGTCTGCAATACGCAGCATTTCTGTACCTGCCATCATATTGCTACCAACTACCCGTTCGCCTTTTTTTACACTCAACAAACTTACCACGCCATCCATCGGCGCTAATACTGCCGTTCTGCTTAAATCTTTGTTGGCTTTGGCAAGATTAGCCTGTGCACTTTGCACAGCTGCCATTCCGCCACGAATGCCTTGCTTTGCTGCATTAAAATTTGCTGTAGCCGTTTTGTAGGCAGCATCAGCAATATTAAATTCATTGCTGCTGATAACCTTATCATCATACAACCGCTTCTGCATGCTATAGGTTTTTTCTGCCTGATCCATATTGGCCTTTAAAGCATCGAGCGATGCTTGTGAGTTGGCAACCTGTGCCTGACTTTGCATAACACCACTGCTGGCCTGGTTGGCTTGTATGCTATAGATATCAGCATAAATACGGGCTACTATCTGTCCTTTTTTTACTGTATCGCCTTCCTGTACATTCAGTTCGGTTATTTCTCCGCTTACATCCGGACTTAACTTTACTTCTATCTCCGGATAAATTTTGCCGCTTGCATTTACAATTTCAATGATTGTTCTTTTTTGAACTTTTTCAGCGGTAACCTTGGTGCCTTCATCTTTACCAAATACCCCCGCTGCCTTTAGGCCCACGAGTACTGCTATCAACAATACTAAACTTATCAATATCCATTTTACTGTCTTACTCATGATTACTTATTTGATTGTTTATTGGTCAATGGTCAATGGTGAATGGTGAAATAATTTTGTTGCGTTAATTATATATTTTGGCAACTAACTGTTGCGTTTTGTGTCATCATCGGTGTAAATATTATTTTGTTAATAACCCTTTTTAGTAAGAAGAATTAATAAGCTCACTTATACTATTTGTTCTTTTTTCAGCTAACTAACTATTAGCTGGTTGTTGATTGATAAATGATGCAGGTAGAATTTTAACCAACTATTGTAGTCTTCCCCAAACAAAAAATCTTTCAAACTAATACATATTATTATTTGGGTTTCAACAACATTCAACCTCCTTCAACAATCTTCAACCTCCTTCAATAATCTTCAACCGCATTAAACCTCCTTCAACAATCTTCAACCACATTCAACCACCCTCAACAATATTCAACCACCTTCAACAACATTCAACCATAATCAACTTCCTCCAACAACATCAAATTTCTGCTGTCTACAACTTCAATCCCTGTCCTTTATAAAACTCCAGCACTTTCATTCTAAACACATATTCATACTGTGCTACCAATTTATCCACGACGGCTTTGTTAAGATTATTTTGATTGGTGATCAGTTCAAAAGTACCCAGCAAACCCACATCATAACGCTTCTTTGCAAAGTCGTACGTTTTTTGAGAGGCGGCCACAGTTACCAGAGAAGCATTGTAGCGCTGCATAGCTGCCGATGCATTGGTATAAGCCTGGTATATATCCTGTTTTAATTGCTGATCGGCCTGTTCTATAGTTAATGATGCATTTTTAACATCCAACTTCGATCTTTCATAGGCAGTTCTTGCAGAACCGCCATTGTTAAAGATGGGGACACTGATTGCAATGCCAAAGTTTTGTCTAAAATTTTGATCAATCTGGCTGCCGAACCCATTCCACATTTCCCCAAAGGATTTTTTCCCCTGCAATATTTCATATTTTGGTTCTTGTAAAAAATAATTAGTGCCATTTACGTTTACTGCACCAGAAAGAGGATTGGGTGCGTTATAGCCTGTAAAATTGTAGCCTGTAATTTTATTGGTTGAATTTGCAAAATTGGTAGCCAATCCTGCAAATGCTGATATAATCGGATACATACCTGCTTTTGCAATTTTTACATTTGACTCAAATGATTGAAGTCTTAATAAATTTACCTTTTGAGCAGGTTGATTGGAAAGTGCCATTTTATAAACATATTCCGGCATAAGATCTGCAAAATTCTCTACCGGAATTTTATCAACCGGAGGAACATCTATTTCAAAGTTAGATGCAGCATCAAGATTAAGCAATGCCTTCAATTGCAAAACACTTAAATCAGCGGTTGCTGTTGCGTTTATAATAGTGGTACTGTCTCTTGCTAACTGAGCTTCCAGTTCTACTGCATTTAATTCAGGTAAAGAACCTGCATCAACTCTTTTACGTGTTGCGTCTAACTGGCTTTTTGTTTGATTAAATTGTACCTGTGCAATACCAATTTGCTCCCTGTTAAGCAAAGCTTGCAAAAATGAAGTAGCTACAGAAAGTGCAATATCATTTCTTGCTTTTTCAACACTTGCAACGGCGGCTTTTGAATTATATTTAGCAGCGATGATACTGTTTTTTACTTTTTGCCAATTATATATCACCATATCTGCATTTAGGTTAAACCCCTGAAACAGCAATTGTGTAGTAGCAAATAAGTTGGTAGTAGGGTTTACAGAACGGCCAAACTGCATACCGGTGTTATTGGAGAAATTGGCATTGGGGTAAACGCTGTTCCTTGCCTGCCTTTCATTTAATGCAGACAAAGATGCCTGAACTTCCTGTTGCTTAACAGTAATGTTATTTTGCCAGGCATAATCCACACATCGTTGCAACCCCCATTTGTCCTGTGCCTGCAAACCTGAAGTGCCAATAACGGCAAGTATTAAAATACAAAATGATTTATGCATACATCAAAAATATAACATCCTGCTGTAACTGGGTAAAGGCATTTTTATAAGCGGTAAAACTATCTAACAATCAACTATTATTAAGGGATGACAGCATGATGTACTTGTCTTTATCTTAATAAAACCACCATTCCCTTCCGCACCACCTCAATTCCTTTGTAGCTAATGGCCGATGCTATCCACACATATGCGCCCACAGGCTGCAGACTGTTTTTGAAGTAGCCATTCCAGCCGATGGAGGCATTGTTGGTAGCAAATACCATTTGACCGAGCCGGTTATAAATACTGAAATTTTTAAACTGCCGCATGCCTACAGGAAATGCTTTTAATATATCATTTGTAAAATCGCCGTTGGGTGAAAATGCTTTGGGTACATATATTTCCGGGCCATCATAAATTTTTATTTTAATACTGGCAAAGCTTTCGCAACCTGCTGGTGAAAATGCCCTTACTTTGTATTGCTGGCTGCTGCTGAGGTTTGCAATAGGATTGGCAATAGTACTGTTGTTTAATCCAAAGCCCGGATTCCATTGATAAGTTGTACCGCCTGTAGCCAATAATTGTATTGGCTGGTTTGCTGCGGCTATGGTATCATTGCCTGCAAAAGCATTGGTACCAAAGATGTTTATATTACTATCGATGTTTTGGGCGCATCCTGCGGCAGACAATGCCTTTAGTTTTACATTATAATTACCGGTTGCCGTATATACATGCTGGGTATCTTTTGCCAACGAAAAATTGTTATCACCAAAATCCCATTTCCAGCTGATGATATTTTCCCCGGAAACATTTTCAGCCTTAAAATTTATTGTATTGTCTTTACAACCATCTGCAAATTGAACTTTGATGATCGGTAATTTATTTACTACAAATAAAATGGTAGCAGAATCGCTTTTACAACCAGCTTCATCTGCAACTATTAATTGCACTTTGTGTGGGCCTCCTGAAAAACCAAGTAATGGATTTTGTTGATTGCTTTTTACTATTCCATCCACCCACCATTCCCAGGAGGCGATGATACCATTTGTAATAATGGTTGAATCAGTAAATGCGACAGGCTGGCTTTCGCATAATGGAGAGTTGTACCCAAATTTCGCAACGGGATTTTCCTTAAAGTTGATGGTTTGTGTAGCTGTGTCCGACAGGCATCCATTGATGGTTTTAACTACCAGTTGCACCACTGTATTGCCAGGCAAAGTATAGCTTGTTATTGGGTTTTGAATTGCTGTTGTAGTACCATTGCCTAGTTGCCACCACCAGCTGGTAATGCTATTGCCACTGCTTGTAAAAGACGAATCAGTGAAAGCGGCAGCATAAGGCTTACATACGGCAGCATTGTATTTGAATGCAGCTATGGGGGCAGGCATAATAAATATTGACTTTAGTTTAGTAAGCTTGCAGCCTTTATCTGTAATAACGGTAAGTGTGGGATTGTAGTTTTTTGAACTGTCATACTGCATAACAGGGTTGGGTTGTTGAAATAGGGTGCCATTTCCAAAATCATAGATTGTGCTTACTATTGATCCGGAAACTACAGATGATAAGTTAGTAAACTGTAAATTAGATTTTTTGCAGAATGAACCGTTCACCGTAAAATCCACCAACGGCAAGGGGTTTACCCGGAGTGTTGCAGATACGGGTGCAGATGCACAACCTTCTATTGATTGTACAGAAAGTGATATGCTTTTAGAACCTGCAGTTGTAAAGGTAGCAGTGGGGTTTTGAAGTGTACTTACAATACTATTTCCCAAATCCCAATTCCATTGGTTAATGGTACCAACTGCGGTAGAAGAATTGTCCAAAAGTTGAATGGTTGCATTGGCACATCCGCCAGGTGCTGTAATACCTGCAATGGGAATGCTGCCAATTATTATAGGCTTACTATTGATTTCAATACAGCCATCTGCCCCAATTACCTTTTGTTGTATGGTATAATTTCCTGCGGCCGAATAGGTATGTACCGGATTTAAATTTATAGAATCTATCGGACTACCATCTCCAAAATCCCAATAATGCTTAATAACCGGGGCAAATGAAATGGTTGAATCAAAAAATGCGATCGGTTCATTTATACATCTTTTTTGATTGGGTAATAATTTAAAACCCGGACTTAATGCGGTACAAAATTGTTGCAGGTTTCTTGCACCGCCTGTGCTGCCGGTAAAGCCCCAGAATACCAGTGGGTTTCCGCCGAAAACATCCCCTACAAAATCTTTTACAACGCTAACCCGGATATTACCATCAATATATGCTGTAAGCTTTTTTGTAATCGCATGCCATTGAATTCTTAGGGTATGTAGCTGGCAGTCTTCAATATTATCATTGCCCAGCAAAGCAGTAACCGGGCCGGCAATATTACTCGTCAAATCCTGGTGGTTAATGTTGCCGTTTAACTGTATGGCAATATGGTCATAATATGGATCGTTGCTACCGGCGTCAGTATTTTGCCAGGTATCAATGGTAACACCTACAGATGGTGAAACACCTTCAAAACCAAGGCCGCCGCCGGCAGTACCCACACTTGTGCTGATGGGTTGCAGTACAAATACAATTCCATCTGCACCTGCGTCATCGCAACCGAGGTTGATGTCAAAAGAAAAATCGAACGATTGGGAAAGATTTATTTTGATGTCGTTCCATACAGAACCGCTGTTGTTAAAACTGTTGGGGGTAAGTGTATAACAGTGGCAATTGTCTTTGCTTGCATTCCCATTTACTGTGTATTGAGCTGTTATACTGTGGTGGATAAAAAAGGTAAGTGCAATCAGTAAAACGGTCTTCATTTTTTATAAATCCACTTAAATGGGTAATAAAAAAGGCTATCCATCATTAGATATTGATAGATAGCCTGAGCATTTTATGGAATAAGACTAAAAGCTCTTTTTCGCTACTCCGTTAGCAATAGCTTCCAAAGCGGTAGCTTCTCCGAGCATAGTGGTCATTTTATTTCCTTTACCGTCATGGCCCTGAGCCATATAGCCACCACGTGCTGTTTTGGTAATTACTGCATCCTGCATCGGAACATTTTTTTCCTTTGTTTTCATGCAATAAGCTGTTAACAATTTTGACATTTTTTTTGAATTTATGGTTAGTAAATATGGGTTGAAGTACCTTACTTCAAGGTACAAGCTACAAATTAATATTTGTTTTGGCAAAATTAAGGGTTAATAGCCGGCAAAGCCGCAAATCACATTTATCAAGAATAAAATACCTATTCGGATAATTGAATTGCTATAACACTTGTCTTTAATAAAGAATGAGCCTCTTTTGGGAAGCTCATTCTTTATTAAAGGATTATAAGTTGGTAATGCTATTTACACGTCAATTTTCGCATACTTGGCGTGTGTTTCAATAAATTCTCTTCTTGGTGGTACCTCATCTCCCATCAACATGCTAAATACCCTGTCTGCTTCTGCAGCGCTTTCAATTGTAACTTGTTTTAAAGTACGTGTAGCAGGGTTCATGGTAGTTTCCCATAATTGTTCCGCATTCATTTCTCCCAAACCTTTGTATCGCTGTATGTTTACACTCTCGTCTTTACCTTGTCCAAATTTTACAATTAATGCTTTTCGTTCCTCATCGGTCCAGGCATAGTCCTGATCTTTTCCTTTTTTCACAAGGTATAACGGAGGTTGTGCTATATATACAAAACCTTGTTCCACCAAAGCTTTCATGTACCTGAAAATAAACGTAAGAATCAGTGTGGCAATATGGCTACCATCCACGTCCGCATCCGTCATAATGATTAGTTTGTGGTAGCGGAGTTTGGAAATGTCCAAAGCTTTTGGATCTTCCGGCGTACCAATTTTTACGCCCAATGCCGTAAACATATTGCGGATTTCCTCATTGTCGTAAATTTTATGTTCCATCGCTTTCTCCACGTTCAAAATTTTACCTCTTAGTGGAAGAATAGCCTGGTAACTTCTGTCTCTGCCTTGCTTGGCGGTACCACCTGCCGAGTCTCCTTCTACAAGATATAACTCACAACGGTGTGGATCTTTATCACTGCAATCAGCCAATTTACCCGGTAAGCCACCACCAGTTAGTACACTTTTACGTTGTACCATATCCCGGGCCTTTTTGGCAGCTGCACGTGCCTGGGCGGCTAATATTACTTTTTGGATGATCGTCTTTGCATCTTTGGGGTTTTCTTCCAAAAATGCTACCAATACACGGCTAAGTGTACTGTCCACAATACCCATTACATCATTGTTTCCTAATTTTGTTTTGGTTTGACCTTCAAATTGAGGTTCAGGTACTTTTACAGAAATGATAGCGCTCAATCCTTCCCTAAAATCATCTCCCTCAATTTCTACCTTGGCTTTTTCAAACATACCTTCTTTTTCACCATAGCTCTTAAAAACCCTGGTAATTGACCGTCTGAAGCCGGCTACATGGGTACCGCCTTCAATGGTATTGATATTGTTTACATAGCTAAACAGGTTTTCCTGGTAGCCAGTATTATATATCATTGCCACTTCCACTGCAACGTTTGAAGCTTCATCCCTGCCATCGCAATAAATAACGTTTGGTAACAATGGATTTCTATTGGCATTTTTGTCCAGCATTTCTACAAACTCAACAATACCACCTTCACTGTAAAAAGTTTTGGTATAAGTACTGCCATCGTCCTCTTTTTCACGTAAATCCTGGATTACTATATTGATTTTTCTGTTGAGAAAAGCCAGTTCACGTAAGCGGCCTTCCAGTATTTCACTGTTATAAATTCCGCTGGAAAAAATAGTAAGATCTGGCCAGAATTGAACCCTGGTTCCGTGTGTATCGGAAGTGCCCGTTTCTCTAACCGGATATTTTGGAATACCCTTTGAATATTCCTGCTCAAATGATTTACCGTCTCTGTTTACGGTAACAATAAGTTTAGAACTCAAGGCATTCACACAGCTAACACCTACTCCATGCAAACCACCGGAAACTTTGTAAGAATCCTTATCAAATTTTCCGCCTGCATGTAAAACCGTCATTACCACTTCAAGTGCACTGCGGTTTTCTTTGGTATGCAATCCTGTGGGGATACCCCGGCCATCATCTTCTACAGTTATGGAATTATCTTCGTTGATAATTACCATGATATTCTTACAATGACCAGCAAGGGCTTCATCAATGGAGTTATCTACTACTTCATACACTAAATGATGTAATCCTTTTACACCTACATCGCCAATATACATGGCGGGACGTTTACGTACCGCCTCTAAACCTTCTAAAACCTGTATGCTATCTGCACCATAACCACTTTTGTCGGGAGCAACTAATTCATCTGTTTCTACACTCATAATTTTTGATAAAACGGGTAATTGTTTTTCTAAATTGATTATCGGGCAAATATAAGCCAAATAAAGGGCTTATAAGAATTATAACAGGATTAGAGGGTTGGAACTTTTACAAAGATTTCCACAAAAAACGAAGCAGTTATAAAGAAGTGTAAATTTTTTGTAAAGGGATTGTAACAGCTAGTTTAGGGAGACTAATTGTCTCTTCAATTTTGGTATAAGATGCCATATCCCATTCATTGGCATCATTCCTAAAATAACAGATAACGAGCATTTTCTCAGGCTCTACCAGCAGATAATATTGCAGTGTAGGGATTTTACGATATTGTATAAACTTGTCGATGGTATCTTTTGTACGGGTTGTTTCACTTAACACTTCTGCTATCAGTTCCGGCTGGTACTGCACATAGCGGTTTTGGTCAGTTTCAGCTTCTTTGGTAACTAATATATCGGGATAATAAAATTGGTTTTCGTCCGGAATGGCCACTTTCATATTTTCAATGTAGACTTCATAATTTTGCTTGGTCAGTAACGACTCAAGCAATGCTAAAATCTTTTTACACATTTTATTGTGTTCTCTTGATGCTCCCGACATTTCAATTAAATTTCCGTTAATATATTCATGCCGAAATTCTCCAGCTTCTTCAAGTTGGATGTACGCTTCCGGTGTGTAAATTGTATTGATTGCTGTTACATTCATCTGAAGTAAATGTACAATAATTTGCCTGATTAGTCTATATTTGCATCGAAAATTATCAATGAACAAGGCACTAAACATATTCCAAGACACACAAAATCAATCGCTTGTTTTTAACGAGCTTGATGTGTTGCAGGAAATTGACAGGGTAGTTCCGGGCTCTGTAAACTACAGTATCAGGCGCTACAAAAAGCTTGATAGTTGGAATATTGATGATACAGGTGTATTGGTTTATCATTACGAAAAAAACAATCCATCTGAAAATTACCTGGAACTGAAATTTTGTGTAAGTGGTAACGTTTATTGCCGTCAAAAGCAGATTGAGTGCGACTTTTGTAAATTCAGTGCCTCCAAAACCTGTGTTGAAAAAGTGGATAGTGTAGATGTGTTGAGTTTTAGTTTTAAGCCATCTTACCTAACACAGTTTGTTAGGGGCAAAAAGCAAATGAATATTTCTGATGAAGTATTGGCTTTTACACACCCCTCATCATTTGCCAAATCTTTACCGCTTTGCGGAAAAACACGATTGGCTATTGAAGCTTTGCTAAACCATACTTATTCTGATACGCTTGAAAATATTTTTGTGAATGCTCAAACCCAAATCCTACTGTTATATAGTATGGATTGCATGTTGGGAGATAAGGAAGAAATATTTACCTGTAAGTTTTTGGCCAATGCAGAAGACAGGGAAAAAATTGTTAAGGCAAGAGAGGTATTGTTGCAGCACATCGGTGAGCCACTTACCATTAAAGAATTAAGCCGGAAAGTTGCCATCAACGAATGTTATCTTAAAAAAGGCTTTAAAGAATTGTTTGGAACCACCATTTTTGATTTTTATCAAAGCCAGCGGATGGAACACGCCAAATACCTTTTGTACAACAAAGGGCTGAGCGTAACAGAAGTATCTTCAATGTTGGGCTACTCATCTATCTCTCACTTTAGCACTGCTTTTAAAAAGCATACGGGTATTAAGCCTTGTGAATTACTGCTGCGATAAGTTATTATCAGATTAATCAAATACTTTAACCACCAGAACTTATGCATCCTATTAAGTTTTTAGTACTGGGTTGCAATTTATTATGCGCCTGAACTTCTAAACTTACTAAACCAAGTTGCTGTAAAATGTATGTTGCTGATTATTTACTAAACGTTTAATAATTAGCTATTTCACTTCACTTTTCGTTTAATATTTATCTCCAAACAATTTTCTTATCTTCGCCCATCAACATTCTCTCTCAATATTTTATGAGTACAAAGAGGATATATAAGATTGTGAACCGTTTAAAATCAACAAGTTTCAATGGAATCAAACATAATTCCCATCATCGTTGGCATCATTGCCATAGCAGTAGGTATTATACTGGGTAAATTAATTTTTGCCAAAAACACTACCAAACAAGTAGAAGAAGCAACACAACATTCGCAAAACATTATCAAGGAAGCAGAACTAAGGGCCGAAACAATTAAAAAGGAAAAGGAACTGGATGCTAAGGAGAAATTTGTGCAAATGAAGGGAGCACATGACAAAGAAGTATTGCAACGTAACCAAAAAATCCTTGAATCTGAAGCCCGTATCAAGCAAAAAGAACAAAGTATCAATCAAAAAGAAGCTAATGTTGAAAAGCAGGTAAAGGACAATGAAGCCATTAAAGAAACCCTTAACAGGCAGATTGAAGTAGTAAATACCAAGCGAACCGAGCTTGAAAAGCACCAGGAAGAACATATCCGTCGTTTGGAAAAAGTTGCCGGCCTATCTGCCGAAGATGCCAAAGCTCAATTGATTGAAGGGTTAAAGCAGGAGGCTCAAACAAAAGCCATTGCCTTACAGCAGGAGATTATTGAAGATGCCAAATTAAAGGCCAATAAGGAGGCCCGAAAAATTGTTATTCAAACCATACAGCGTACCGCTGCTGAACAGGCCATTGAAAACTCCATCACTGTATTTAACCTAGAGAGTGATGAAATAAAAGGTTCTATTATAGGAAGAGAAGGCCGTAACATCCGTGCCATAGAAGCTGCTACCGGCGTAGATTTGATTGTTGACGATACACCGGAAGCCATTGTACTTTCTTCCTTTGATCCATTACGCAGGGAAATAGCCCGTTTGTCATTACAAAGATTGGTAGCGGATGGACGTATCCACCCGGCACGTATTGAAGAAGTGGTAGAAAAAACCAAGAAACAATTAGATGACCAGGTAATGGATATCGGCGAACGTACCGCAATGGAACTGGGAGTGCATGGTTTGCACAAAGAATTAATCAGGATGGTAGGCCGTATGCGTTTCCGTTCGTCTTACGGACAAAACCTGTTAATGCATAGCCGTGAAACTGCTAATCTCTGCGCAATTATGGCTGCAGAATTAGGAATGAATCCAAAGTTGGCCAAACGTGCCGGATTGTTGCATGATATTGGTAAAGTACCCGATGAAGAAACTGAATTAAGCCATGCCCTGTTGGGTGCTAAGCTAGCTGAAAAATACGGTGAAAATCCTGCGGTGGTAAATGCCATTGGTGCCCACCACGACGAAATGGAAATGCAATATGTAATTTCTCCCATTATCCAGGCTTGTGATGCCATCAGTGGCGCAAGACCTGGTGCAAGGCGTGAGATTATGCAGCAATACATTCAGCGTATTAAAGACCTGGAAAACCTTGCACAGGCTTACCAGGGTGTAGAAAAAGCTTACGCCATACAGGCAGGCAGAGAACTAAGGGTGATTGTAGAAGCAGATAAAGTAAGTGATGCAGACAGTGACCGGTTAAGTTTTGAAATAGCTCAAAAAATACAAACTGAAATGACCTTTCCCGGACAGATAAAAGTAACTGTGATAAGGGAAAAAAGAGCAGTGAATATTGCCCGATAAAGCTTTAGACTTATAATAATTATTAGCTACAGGTAGAGATACTTGTAGCTTTTTTTATCTAGATAGTCGGAAATATTATTATTGAAATAATTAGGCTTAAATGATATTTAATAACAAAGCTTTTCAGTTATTATTTTATGCGTTTTTGTAAATACTATTAATCTTTGGTTGAATTAAATCCACCTATTTAAAAAAACTTTTCTCTTACAACTTGGAACTTACAAAGTTTTCCTTACTTTTGCCGTCCGAAAATTTCAAGATTATGAACGCTGTAAGTTTTGTACACGAGCAAATAACAAGTAAGCCAACATTACCCGCTTTTAAGGCTGGTGATAACATTACTGTAAATTATAAAATTGTAGAAGGAAGTAAAGAACGTATCCAAAGTTTTAAAGGAGACGTTATCAAACGCCAGGGTACTGGTGCTACTGCTACTTTTACGGTTCGTAAAATGAGTGATGGAGTAGGGGTTGAGCGTCTATTTCCTTTTTATTCTCCTAACATTGAAAGTGTGGTATTGAATAAAGTTGGTAAAGTACGCAGGGCCAAATTATTTTACCTGAGAGAAAGAAGTGGCAAAAGTGCACGTATTCAGGAGAAAAGAAAACCGGTTGTACCTAAGAGTAAATAATTACGGTAATAAAAATATTAAAAGCGGAAATCAGTCGATTTCCGCTTTTTTAGTGACATGGATTCCCTGATTTTATTTTTTGGAATAATTATTGGTATTAAGTGTAGAATTCTATAAACCCCAATCCTATTGAATAATATCTACCCTAATCTATTTTAAAAACTCAAAATCCGTCCTACATGAAAAACTCCCCAATTACAGTTGCCGCAATTGTCATCAGTTCCTTATTATTATTTTCCTGTTCTAGAGGCATTACCATGTCTGAAGCAGCAAATGGGAAAGCTAAATGCGGTCGTTATATCCGGTAATTACAATTTGCTTTCGGCAAATTAACAGCTGAATAACTAATTATCTAACCACAAAGGGTTGTTTAGTTCATAATTAAATTATCTTTGTTGCTTAACTAGAAAAATCATGACAACTTCATTATTGACAACCTTTTTAATTGGAATGCCAGGCGGCTCCGAATGGATTTTTATCATTCTTGCTATTATTTTATTATTTGGTGGAAGAAAAATCCCAGAATTGATGAAAGGTATTGGTAAAGGAATCAGGGAATTTAACGATGCCAAAAGCAACGTGAAAAGCGAAATTGAAGAAGGAATGAAAGAAAGGGATAAGGATGATGAAATCAGAGCTTTAAAGCAGCAATTGCAGCAAAAGCAAGCTACTGAATTACCAAAGTAATCTTTCGTTTGCCAACATTATTTAGGGCTGAAGTGGTTGATTGCATTGCATCAGCTGCCTCAGCCTATTTTATAAATACCATACAATAACGGATATTTTGTACAACAGCATCAGCGAATACCATCAACAATTACTTGCAGGCAATACGTCTTGTGTTACAACCGTTTCAAATTATCTCGAAAAAATAAATCAACACAAACAACTGAATGCATTTACAGAAGTTTTTGCTGAGGAGGCATTAGAAAAAGCAACTCAATTGGATGCCGGAAGAATTGCCGGTAAACAGCCAGGTAAATTGCACGGTGTTGTTGTTGCCATTAAGGATGTCATTAGTTATAAAGGACACAAATTATCAGCTGCTTCTAAAATTTTAGAAAATTTTATGGCGGTTTACAATGCCACCGCAGTGCAACGCTTATTGGATGAAGATGCCATCATTATTGGTAATTGCAATTGCGATGAATTTGCTATGGGGAGCAGCAATGAAAACTCTGCTTATGGTCCTGTTTTAAATGCAATTGATAATACAAAAGTGCCAGGCGGTTCGTCCGGTGGCAGTGCAGTTGCAGTGCAGGCAGGCTTATGTATGGTAAGCCTTGGTAGCGATACAGGCGGTTCTGTAAGGCAGCCTGCAGACTTCTGCGGAATAATAGGATTAAAGCCAACTTATGGAAGAATATCAAGGTATGGCTTAATTGCCTACGCCTCTTCATTTGACCAGATTGGTATTTTTGGAAATAATGTTCAGGATATAGCACTCGTACTGGAAGTAATTGCAGGTGCAGATGAATATGATAGTACTGCTATTCCGGAGCCTCTTTCCACTGAAGGGGGATTTGGAGATATCATTTCAAAAGGGGATTCAATTTCACCTTCAGAAAAAAAATACCGCATTGCTTATTTTGATGAAGCAATTAATCACCCATCGTTGGATAGCGAAATTGGTGCTGGTATAAAAGCATGTATTACAGATTTAAAAAACGAAGGACATACAGTAGAGCCGGTAAAATTTGATTTACTCGATCATATTGTACCTGCGTATTATGTACTTACAACCGCAGAGGCAAGCTCCAACCTTAGCAGGTTTGATGGAATACGTTATGGCCATACAACCAAAGAAAATATAACTGATTTAACTGCGTTTTATAAACAAAGTCGTAGTGAAGGTTTTGGCAGAGAAGTAAAAAGAAGAATAATGCTGGGCACTTTTGTTTTAAGTGCTGGTTATTACGATGCCTATTATACCAAGGCGCAGCAGGTAAGGCAATTACTGGCGGATAAAACGAACGAAGTTTTCAGCGAGTATGATGCGATAATTTTACCAACGACACCAACTACTGCCTTTACAATTGGAGACCAATCGGATGATCCCATTGCCATGTATCTGGCGGATATCTACACGGTTTTTGCAAACCTTACAGGATTACCCGCCATTAGCCTACCATTGTTTAAACATAGCAATGGTATGCCTTTTGGCCTTCAGGTTATGACAAATAAGAAAGACGAAGTAACTTTGTTACAAATCTCATCGCAATTGATGCTGCAGTATAAATCTGCCTAGTGAATTATATCATGAAAAAAATATGTTGTACATATATATTCTTTCTTTGTCTTCTGCAATTTTCATTTGCAGTACCAACGCCATATTATAAAGAAGCAAACATACACTTAACGGATACAATTATAGTAGATACTGTGGAGGAAGATGCTATAATTGAGGAAGTACTACAAACGAGAGTGGCTCCCAAAAAGGAGAAAGTGGAATATTTTAATCAGGTTACCAAATACGGGTTTAAAAATCTTTTTTCAAACTACAGCTACAATGCATCACTTCCCTATACCTCACAAATAAATCCGAACGCTGAAGTTTTTATCCAGGATTATATGCGGGGGCATTCTAAATATTTGTTGAACATGAAAGGTTGGGGACAACCTTATTTTAACCTGATAGAAAATGTATTGGCCCAGTATGGTTTGCCCAAGGAGTTAAAATATATTGCTGTAATAGAATCTAATTTAAGCACTTCAGCAACAAGTAATAAGGGTGCTGGTGGCCCCTGGCAATTTATGCCATATACCGCAAGGGAATATGGCCTTGCAGTAAATTCATTTATTGACGATAGAAGGGATTATTATAAAAGCAGTCATGCAGCATCAAGGTACCTGCTCTATTTGTACAGCCAATTACATGACTGGTTATTGGTAATGGCGGCTTACAATGGTGGACCGGGCAGGGTATACAGTGCCATTAAAAAAAGTGGCAGTAGAAATTTCTGGAACCTGCAATACTATTTGCCGGAAGAATCGAGAACCTATGTAAAACGCTTTATCGCTACCCATTACATAATGGAAGGCGGGGCAGGGGTTACAACTATTGGAAGCAACCAATCCGGCAACATAAATGGATTGGCTGGTTTTCCCGGTAAGAGAAATAAAAATGGAAAAGCAAAAACCGATAGTCTAACTGCTGCCGAATTGGTAGATGTGGAAATGCTGACGATTTCAGGAAAATACAACTCGGTTGTTATTACTAAAAATCTGCTGATGGACATAGCCTATTTCAATCATTACAATCCTGCTTTTGATGATATGCTGGTAACAAAGGGATCTTACGACTTAAGATTACCACCGGATAAAATGCAATTGTTTGTAGCAAACAAATACAGCATACTAAACGAGTGCGTTCAATTAATGCTTGGCGGGGCTGCTATGCCGGTAAACAGAATTACTTATCCAACAACACCCACATCTGCCAACAAGAAAAAAACATTTAAATAGCGGCGTTATTTATAAATCCGTTCAATAATTGGCGCATATTTCTCCATAATTACTTTTCTTTTTAATTTAAGCGTTGGAGTAAGTTCACCGCTTTCTATTGTCCATTCATTAGGGAGTAGCTCAAATCGTTTTATTTGTTCAACCGGGTTAAAGAATTTGTTGAAGCTGTCAATTAGTTCTTTGTATAAAGCAAGTACTTCCGGATTATTGATTGCATCTTCGTTGGTAACAAACGGAATATTTTTTTGACGCATCCATTCTTTAAGATTGGGAATACTCGGCACAATTAGTGCTCCTACAAATTTTTGTTCGGCGCCCACAATCATCATCTGCTCTACAAAGGGAGACTCTTTCATTTTATTTTCTATGGGCTGTGGTGCCACATATTTGCCGCCACTTGTTTTAAACAACTCTTTTTTTCTATCTGTTATTTTTAAATATTTTCCATCTTCAAATACACCGATATCACCTGTGTGTAACCAGCCATTAATCAGCGTTTCAGCGGTTAAATCCGGTCTTTTATAATAGCCCATCATTACGCTGGGCCCTTTAACACATATCTCGCCATCGGCTTCCAGTTTTACTTCCTGTCCTTGCAATACTGGGCCAACGGTTCCAAATTTGGTACCACCCTTATGTTTGCAATTCACACTAATTACGGGGCTGTTTTCTGTAGGGCCGTAACCTTCATAAATAGGAATTTTAGCAGCAGAAAAAATCCTTATTAATCTTACCTGGCAGGCAGCGCCACCCGTTACAATAAAATCAATATTACCACCCAATGCTTCTCTCCATTTACTGAAAATTAATTTGTTTGCAATGGCAAGTTGCGCATTGTAAAAAATACCCTGATCTTTTTGTACATCATACTGGTCTGCTAAATCAACAGCCCAGAAAAATAATTTTTTCTTGACGCCTGTAAGTTCAGCTCCTTTAGCCATTATTTTTTCGTACACTTTTTCCAGCAGGCGAGGTACAGTGCAAAATAGGTTGGGTTGTATTTCCTTGAGGTTATCGGCAATGGTATCAAGGCTTTCAGCATAAAAAATTGAAATGCCGCTGTTCATGTAGATATAAGTAACCATCCGTTCAAAAATGTGATTGAGTGGTAAAAAACTCAATGACCTTGCATTTACTTTTTCTTCAAAGGGAAAACTTTTCACCGAATTGAGTACGTTGCTTACAATGTTTTTATGGCTCAGCATTACACCTTTTGGAAAACCGGTTGTGCCAGATGTATAGATGATGGTAGCGCAATGTTCGGGTAAAATAGTTTGCTTTACTAAAGCCAATTTTTCCACATCAGCGGCAGTTGCTGCAGCTAAAATTTCCTTCCAGAAAATTGCTCCTTCCGTTTCATCAAATGCAAAAATATTTTCTAAAGTTGGTACCCTGCTTTTTATGGTTTCTACTTTTGTCAGTATATCTGTTCCACTTACAAAAGCCAGTTTTATAGTTGCATCGTTAAAAATAAATTCCAGTTCATTAATGTTTGTGGTAGGGTAAATAGGACAGAGCAATGCACCTATTTGCTGACTGGCTAAATCAAGAATAATCCACTCCGGCCTGTTTTTACTGATGAGGGCAATTTTATCCTGTTTTTCTACCGTCATATCGTGACCGCCAATACCCATAGATAAAAGTCCTGCACTTAACTGATCTACCGTATCTTTTACCTGCTGTGTGCTGGACGGTATCCATTCTCCATTAACCTTGCAATTAAGCATATCAGCTTTTGGGAATTTGTCTAGCTGATTTTGTAAGAAATCAAAAATTCTTGAGTTTTCGTTCATAGCAATCGTTCTTTAATGGTCTAAAGTAAATGTTTAAATCCTATTTATTACGTTCCTTTAATTTTTGTTGGTATGCAGTAGCATCTAAGTTAAATGAATAAACCATTTCAGATAACTGAAATGGTTTATAAAAATTGAATTAGATAACAGATTACTGCTTTTTAAAATGGAGTTAATGATAGTATTGACCTGCAGGTATTTTAAATACCCTACCTTTTTGAAAACGCATAAATTCATTGTATTCAGTGGCATTAACCGACGTCCAGCTTTGATAAGCGGCTAAATTTTGTACCGGGCCAAACACCCACTGGTTATAGGCTTCAAACATACCTTCCTGCAATAATTGCCGGTGTTGCTCAAACATACGAAAGGGATATTTATCCGCATAAGATTGGTACCAGTCTAAAATAAAGCGTGCCCTTATCATGGTAAGTGATTCTGTATTGATACCTGCACGTGCAACTGCACTTTGTTTATTCATGGTTTGTAAAAAAGCAGTTTCAAAGGCAGTGGGTTGTTTGCTTGCCTTTGTAATATCTGCTTCGGCAAATAATTTTTTATAACTCTCCAGTAAGATGTTTTTTATTTCGGGAGTACGGTTGCCAACCGGTTCAATGTTTATAAATATTTCACCATAAAGTATGCTCCATACTTTATCTGTTGTGAGATAATAATATTTGCTGGCATTGTAATAGTTTTTTGAATATCCGGGATCTTTTTCAATTCCTTTCTCCCACATTTTTATTGCTTCATAATCTTTCTGCGCCCACAACAACTCACCCAGTTCATTGTACATAGGGCCGCTGTCCGGGAATTTTTTAACGCCTTTTCTATATAATTTTTCAACCTCTTTTAATTGTTCCAGCTGGGTGTAAATATTTCCGGCAATCTGGTAACACTGGTCATCTGCATCCTCCCTGTCAAGTAAAGGTTTTATAGTTTCTAAAGCTTTTAGGTTATCTTTTTGAAAATAATAAGCTAGGGAAAGATCTTTGGCAATTTCTATATTGGCAGGTTCCATTTGTGCAGCCCTGTTGAGCACAAGTACTGCATTGGCATAATCTGCCTGTTGTAAAAACGACCTTGCTGTTTCCCTAAGTTCGGTTGCAGTTTGAGCATAAGCAGGTTCGAAGTAACTCAATAAAACAACAATTGCTGCAAATAGGTATTTTTTCATTTTGCTAAAGATAAAAAAAGAGCTGTTAATAAAAACAACTCTTTTCAGGTAAAACAAATATTTTCAACTTTTAATCTTTTATTAAATGGGTAAGTAAGCCATCTCTCAACTTAGGTTCAAACCATGTACTTTTTGGAGGCATTACATTGCCGCTATCTGCAATGTTAAATAATTGTTGAATGCTGACCGGATGCAGGCTGATGGCAAGCGCCATTTCACCATTATCCACTCTTTTTTCTAACTCACCTAATCCACGTATGCCACCAACAAAATCAATCCGCTTATCTGTGCGCTGGTCTTTAATACCGAGCAATGGGTCTAATAAATTTTCCTGTAAAATACTTACATCCAATATTCCAATGGGGTCGCTTGTATATGTGCCTTGTTTTGCAACGAGCTTGTACCATTGTTTATTCAGGTATAATCCAAATTCATGTAAGCTTGCAGGAGAGAAAGCACCTGTGGCTGTTTCTATCGAGAATTTATCAGCCAGTTTATCAAGAAATTCGGCGGGGCTTAAGCCATTTAAATCCTTTACCAGCCGGTTGTAATCCATTATATACAGCTGGTCGGAGGGGAATAAAGTGGTGAGGAAAATATCCGCACCTGCAGGCGCAGTTTTACCCAGTGCCTGCCGTACTTTAGCTGCAGATGCAGCCCTGTGGTGCCCATCTGCAATATAGGTGCAGGGTACATTTTCAGCAAATAGCCGGCTAATTTTTGTTATTGCCGCATCATCATTTATTATCCAGATGGTATGCTGAATTTTGTCATCTGCCAGCAGATCGTACACCGGGTTTTTATCCTTTTTCCAGTTATTGATTATTAAGTCTATTTCAGGTACATTTCTGTAAGCCAGAAAAACATTACCGGTTTGTGCACCAGTGGTTTTAATATGGTTGATTCTGTCCTGTTCTTTTTCCGGCCTGGTAAATTCATGTTTTTTTATTAGATCATTTTCATAATCATCAACACTACTGCCGCAAACCAAACCTGTTTGGCTTTTACCATTCATGATAAGCTGGTAAATATAATAGCAGGGCTTACTTTCCCGGAATAGTACATTACGGCTTAAAAAAGCATCGAGGTTTTCTTTGGCCTTATCATACACCTGCCGGGCATGTATGTCTGTATCTTCCGGTAAATCTATTTCACTTTTGGTGATGTGTAAAAAACTATAGGGATTGCCCTGTGCCTCAATTTTTGCTTCTTTGCTGTTGAGTACATCATAAGGTCTTGATGCTACGTTTTTAGCATGTTGCGCTTCCGGACGTAGTGCCTTAAACGGGTGAATGGTGACCATGGAAAATTAATTAGAAATAAAAAATGTAATTGTTATCAGGCATATTGTTTTGTGAAAGCCTGCATGGTATCTACCAGTACCTGTACACTGCTGATGGGTAGTGCATTGTACAATGATGCCCTGAAACCACCAACCAGCCTGTGTCCTTTAATGCCAACGATATTATTTGCTTTTGCTGCCGCTAAAAAAGGTTCTTCCAATGCTGCGTCATTCATTACAAAACAAACATTCATTTTGCTTCTGTCTTCTTTAACAACGGTTCCCTTAAACAAAGGGTTATTGTCAATTTCATTGTAGAGTAATGCAGCTTTTGCATTATTTAGTTTTTCAATTGCTGCAACACCACCGGCAGCTTTTAACCAACGAAGGGTTAACAAGCATACAAATACTGCAAACACCGGAGGCGTATTCAGCATACTTCCTTCGGCAATATGTTTGCGGTAATCCATAATGGTTGGGATAGGGCGTTTTACTTTACCTAAGATGTTTTTATTAACCACCAGCAGGTTTACCCCTGCAGGTCCCATGTTTTTTTGAGCTCCTGCGTATATTAAATCGAAGGCATTAAAATCAATTACCCTGCTAAAAATATCGCTGCTCATATCGCCTACAAGTGGAACACTGGTTGAAGGAATTTTTTGCCATTGGCTACCATAGATGGTATTATTGGTGGTAATGTGTAAATAAGCTGCATCGTTTGGCACCGCAAAATCTTTTGGAATAGCTGTGTAATTATTTTCTTTACCGCTGCATACGATGGCTACATTGCCAAAGAGTTTGGCTTCTTTTATAGCTTTTATCCCCCAAACTCCGGTATCTGCGTAAGCGCCGGTATCTTTTGTATCCAACAGGTTCATAGGAACCTGCATAAATTGTGTACTAGCCCCTCCATGCAAAAACAATACCTCATGGTTATCATCTAACTGCATAAGCTCCTTTACCAAGGCCCTTGCCTCATCCATCACTGCCTGAAAGGTACTGGTGCGGTGCCCTAATTCCAGAATGGATAAACCGGTATTATTATAATTAAGTACTGCTGCTGCGGCTTGTTCAAATACTTCTTTGGGTAAAATAGAAGGACCTGCGTTAAAATTATGAACCAACGTAAAATGTTTTTATAAATACAATGAAGTTGAATTATTCTGCAAAAGTAGTTTTTTGAAATATAAATAGATGAAGTAATTCGGGAATAAATTTGTTATATGTTAATCCTGTTTAGTATTTATTACCGCAACTATACTTTATAAACCAGGTAATATCATAGTAACACATATATCTTTTATACCTTCAAGTATTTTAGTGCTGGTAATTCAAGTGCTGTTATTCATAATAGTTAGTGTTTGTAAACAAGTTACTTAACAATTTTATGTCCAATTTTTTAAAGACCCAATTAATAATATGGTAGAGAGCCTTTATCTAATTATAACGTTGGTGTTTTATTTTTCCTTTATTTTGCAATAAACTAACGCTATAGCCTAACTATACCTATCAATTATTGTAACACTTTTACAAAGCATCTTTTGTAAAAAAAGCAATCGTATAATTTTTTTTATGACCGTATATTTTAAGCGTTTTCTCATTGCAGGTATGCTGTATTTTACAACTATAGCAGCCACTGCACAGGTTAATTCCCTTGCTTTACAAAACTTATCTACTGTAAACATTAATGACATCTCCGATTCAGAAATAAAATCCTACCTGTTAAAAGCTTCAGAGAACGGCCTTACTGAGCAAAATCTGTATAGAATTTTGGAGGAGAAAGGGTTACCTGCCGTTGAGGTTACCAAGCTTAAGGAACGAATCAGCTTATTACAGAATGGCAATATCAACCAGCCCAATGCTGCTTCAAAAGAAAATTCAAATAAAGAAAAAGATAATCTTAACCGATCGGAAAACAAGGATGTAACCAAGGTACCCATGCAAAAAAACCAGGGCGACCTTTCCATTTTTGGGGCAGAGTTATTTACCAGTAACAGCCTCGTATTTGAGCCCAATCTGCGAATTGCAACCCCGGCTGGTTATATCATTGGCCCGGATGATGAACTAATCATTAATGTATTTGGCTACAGTGAAAAAACCTATAACCTAACTGTGAATGCAGAGGGAAACATCTACATTCCCCAGGTGGGGCCCGTTTATGTAAATGGACTAAGTATAGAGCAGGCATCCGGAAAGATTAAAAATAAACTGGCGGCAACCATTTATAAAGCTATTAATGGTGGCGGTACAAGGGTGCAAATTTCGTTGGGAAAAATAAAAAGTATCAGGGTTACAGTTATCGGGCAGGCCAAAAAACCTGGTACCTATACCATATCTTCCTTAACCAGTCTGTTTAATTTATTGTATCTCTGTGGTGGTCCGGCAGATTTGGGCAGTTACCGTAAAATTGAATTAATAAGAGGGAATGAATTAAAACGAACTATTGATTTATATGGGTTTTTATTAAAGGGAGATCAGCGGGATAATGTGTTGTTGAGTGAGGGTGATGTAATACGAATACCATATTACAGTACCCGGGTAATATTAAATGGAAACGTTAAGTTGCCGGGTAAATTTGAATTGGTGAATGGCGAAACCTTTAACGATGTATTGCTTTTTTGTGGTGGGTTTGCGGACGATGCATATAAATCCGGGGTAACCATTTACCAGCTTACAGATACAGAAAAGAAAATAACTGATTTATCAAAAAGTCAGTACAACAGTTATCATCCGCTCTCAAGCGACTCTATCGTTGTAGGAAAAATTTTAAATCGTTATGCCAATAAGTTAATTATTTCAGGCGCTATACAAAGGCCAGGCGTTTATGAGCTTACCGATAATTTAAAGCTAAAAGATTTATTGGAAAAGGCAGGTGGATTAAAACCCGATGTGTATACAAAAAGAGGTGGTATCAGCCGTTTAAACCAAAATGGTACTCCCCAGCAGGTGTCTTTTGATATAGACTCTGTGATGAACAATTATACGGCCATAGCACTTCAAAAAAATGATAGTATTACCATCTATTCCATATTTGACATAGACAATAAAATTACCATAACAATTGATGGTAATGTGAGGAGGCCGGGCATATACAAATGGGTTCAAAATCTCACGTTGAATGATGTGATTTTGCAATCAGGCGGCATTACTGAATCTGGAGACAACAGAACGATAGAAATAGCAAGACGTATAAATGATATAAGTTTAACAAAGCTTAACCACTTGCAAACGGAGATTATCAATGTAGATTTAGCAGATAGTACTTCCATAAAAGATGTGGTATTAAAGCCGTATGATGCCATCAACATCAGGCAAAAATCAAGCTATTCAAAACAACGTACTGTTTTTGTAGAGGGGCTTGTTATCAATCCCGGCAGGTATACACTTACTATGAGCGGAGATCGTATAAGTGATGTATTGAAAAGGGCAGGAGGCTTTAGGGCCAATGCTGATACTACAGCATTGGTGATAAAAAGAATATCTAAAAAAGATATGACTTCCGAAGAGAGACAAAAAGTATTTGCAAAACTGCTAAATATTAAATCTGATAGTATCGATGCTACCGAAAGGATAAAAGACGAGATTTATAAAGACTATGATAAAATAAGTATTGATTTGAACAATGCTTTGCATGATAATAAAGAATCTGAAAATATGTTGCTGGAAGATGGTGACGTATTAACGATTGAACAAAATAGTAACCTGGTAAAAGTAAGTGGCGAAGTATATTATCCTACAATAGTACCCTTTAAAGAAAATGCCAGCCTGAAATATTATATTGAAAAATCTGGCAGTTATACAGAACTTGCCCGCAAAAAAGGCATATTGGTGATTTACCCTGATGGAAAGGCAAAAATGGTAAAGCACTTTTTATTCTTTAATAGTTATCCTAAGGTTGTTTCCAGATCAGAAATTTTTGTTCCGCAGAAATCTGAAAAAAATAGATCAAAGATTACGGTAGCTGAATGGGCAGTGGTACTTTCGTCACTTGCATTGATTGCAAACGTGATTGTGAACATTGGTAAATAAAATTAATTGCTGAATAATAGAAAATGGCAGATTCTTTAACAGAAAATAAAAATATTTTATCCTCAGAAATTGATGCTGAAAATACAAACAGCAGTAATTTCTGGCTCAACTTTATTAAGCTTTGTTTAAAAAGATGGTGGCTTTTGGGTATCATAGGAATTGTTGCTGGAATAAGTGGTTACACATACGCTCTTTATCAGCGTCCTCAGTATGAAAGCAGGTTGACATTTGCAATAGATGCCGGATCTAACGATGGGATATCAGGAGCATTAAGTCTTGCTGCCCAATTTGGATTTGGTATGAGTTCCGGGCAAAGTATATTTGATGGGGATAATATTATTGAAATAATTAAAAGCAGGCGTATTATTGAAGGTGTAATGCTTTCTGTAGATACAATTGATGGCAAGCCGGTTACCCTTGTTGAATATTATCTGGAAATGAGTGGCACAAGAAAAGAGTTGAATAATAAGCCTCATTTAAAAGATGTTCATTTTCCGGTAGGGTCAAAAAAGGAAACGCTTTCTTACCTGCAGGATAGTATTTTAAATAATGCACAACTCGTTTTTGCTACGGAATTTATTTCGGCAAGCAGGCCCGATAAAAAATTAAGTATTTACGAGCTAAAAGTTAAAAGCCTGAACGAAAAATTTACTAAAGATTTTACAGACAGGTTGTTGGAAGCTACAGCTGGTTTTTATACAGAAATTACCAGTAAAAAAGATAGGGAAACACTGGAAATATTAGAACAAAGGGTTGGTTCATTAAAAGGAAATGTTGGTTCCAGTATTGATGTAAAGGCATCCAATCAGGATGCAAATGTTAATCCGGCATTTGCTGCAGCCCAATCTCCCTTATTAAAGGAACAATACAATGTGCAGGCCTATGGAGAAGCCTACAAAGAGATGTTTAAGACACTGGAAATGGCGAGATACCAGTATTTGAAAAAAATCCCCTTACTACAGATAATCGACAAGGCAGGTTATCCTATGAAAAAGATTAAACTTGGGAAGCTTAAGGCAGCAATTTATTTTTCTACCATATTTATCCTTATAACTGCCATATTAATGGTACTAGTAAAAAATTATAGAAAATAAATTGAAGATTGACAAAAAAAATATTTTTAATATTTTCCATTCCGGACTGCTACTTGTCCCTGGTTTTCTTTATGCAATCTTTTCTTTAGCACTTTCAAGTAACCGGCTGTTACCGGATAAAGCAAACACTACACTTTTATTACTGAATATTGCACAACTTTTAAGCTTTGGAATTACCATCGGGAAATATGCCGCAGACCAGATGATTTTAGCAAAGCTCAATCAAAATGAAAATACAGCCTTAAGAAATTTTTTTTTAAAACGGGTTTTACCTTTTAGCCTGTTATTTTGTTTGTTTCTTTTTTATTCAAATGGCCCTGCAACTGCATTTGCACTTTTTATTTGTATACCTATCGAGGTATATGTTATTATTACCATTGTTGAATTAAATATATCCAGAAGATACTACACAGCATTATTGCTTAATTTAATTGGGTACCCCTTAGTTTTTACATTGTATATTATATTCTCAAAGTTTATTAATCTGCTGGAATACCAGCTACTCCTGATTTTCTCCCTTACATCTATATGTAAATTAATCATTGCATTCAATCTTAGAAAGCTACAAAAAATGCGGCACGATGTTCTTTCTATGTCAACGCAGGTGCCTTTACAACAAGCTGGCAACTATCTTCTTTTTAAAGTTGATCAGGTAATTATTGCATCCAATCTTGTTCATTCTTCATTTTTTAGATTTTCATTACCAAGCGATTATTTATTTTATTCAAAATTTACAGAAGTTTTTTCTGGTATAGCAACTTCTTTAGGCCCAATATTGGCAAAATTTAAAGATAAAAATTCCGATGCTATTACTATTGCCCCGCTGCTTAAAAAAAAGAAGTTTATAGCAATTTTTTTTTTAGCGATTTGTTTACAGGTGTTGGTTTCATTAATATTATTGGTTACTATAGATAAGTTACATTTACTGATGTTGTTACCTTTTTCAATTGTTACGCTCTTAATAATTCCTGTAAATATGATCAACTATGAACTTTATCGGACGAATGATTTAAAAATGGGAAATTTAACCAACCTGGTTTGCTTTATAGTATCTGCTTTGTTTATAACAATTAACTCCTTTGTTAAATCACCTCTTTTATTTGCATGGATAGTGCCGGTGCAGTTGCTTGTATTCATTCTTATTTTCTATTATCGAAAATCAAGGAAATATGTTTAAACACAGACATTTGTTTTTTTTGCCAAGCTTTTATCTGCTGATTACATTTTCTTTAGCATACTTTATTTATTTATTAGATGTTATTAAATGGGAACGGCCGCCTTTAGAATTGCACTATTGGTGTATCATTACAATTCTTACAGCTTTTTTTAGTGTTATAGTACATTCACCTGGTTATAATGTAATAGTTAATGAGGCTAGTTTTAAAACTAAAATTAAATTGCCTTTTATTGATGGGAAAGTCACTTTCCTGATTGTATTAACAGGCCTGGCAATAGGCGTTCTGGGGATTATTAAATACATATTAGACTACTCTAATTTTTTGGGTGCGTTTGGGATTTTTTATTCTTTCTTTACAGAAGATACAGGCCAACTAAGATCATTGGCAGATAATGTAGATAGTGTTGGAACTCAACTTTCATATTTTTCCTGGTTGGCAGCCTTCATTATTACTGCTGAAGTTGCCGTGAAAAATATGGGTAAAAAATGGATATTCGCAATTGTAGGAGTTGTAATGCTGAATTCTATATTTTTAGACAGAACAAGACCGGTGTGGTTAATTTTTACTTGTGCTTTGATATATTTCCTTATCACCTACGATTTCTACAGCCGGAAAAAAATCATTTATTTCATCTCGGGTATTTGTACATTTTTTGTATCCATCTTCATTTTAATTGGTTCTCTTTTAGGTAAAGGAGCTGATGACGTGAACTATACTAAATTTAATTTACCGCCATCTATACAGCCATTGTTTTTATATCTAACTTCTTCCTTTGCCTATCTTGGCAGGCTAATATATGTTGATGCACCCTGTAATTATTCACCTGCAAGAGTAACATACCCCATACAAAAAGTTTTATTTAAATTTAATTTGGTAGACCAACCTCCAAACCAAATACTTGATTTTTTTACAGTACCATTATTAACAAACGTGGGTACATTTTTGGAACCTTTTTTTCAGGATGGGGGCAGACTTTTTTTAGTATTCGGAATTATCCTACACACTTTCATCTTTGATAGAGTGGTATTGTATTTAATGAAAAACATTTCTCAAATGGCAGTAATTGCTATTTCTACCATTTGCTTTATAAATTTCATTGCTTTTTTTGTGCCAAAAATTTCATCTACTGCTACCTGGTTTATCTTATTGTTTGCATACCTGCTTTCAAAATACAAATCTATGCAAGTAAAAAGTCAGCCGGCATAATCTCAAATCCCTCAATACGCATCCATCATTTAAACAGGCTAAAAAAATCATTTTTTGTTGATTCAACTGAGTAGTTGGAAATGATAGTTGCTCTTGCATTTTTACCTAACTCCACTCGTTTTTCCTCATTCTCTAATAAGTAGGACAATTTGTTATACCAATCCTGCTCATTGGTAGCCCAATATCCATTTATGCCGTCTGCAACTACATCTTTATTTGCACCAATATTGCTAACTACCGCAGGAATGCCAAGACTCATGTATTGTATTGCCTTAAAAGCGCATTTCCCCAGTTCTAACACTGTATTCCCTAATGGCATTACTCCGATATGTATTTTGAGTAAATCTTCAATTTCTGTATTTACATCCCACGGCTTATAAACATATTTTATTTCTTTGTACAAAGGGTCTTTGTCTGCTATGATCAAAAAAGTAAAGTCATAGTTTTCCTGTAGTTTTTTTATAACAGCAACAATAATGTCCAATTGTACAAAATTGGTGAAAGTGCCTGTCCAGCCAATTGTTAAGGGCAATGCATGCTGATTTTTTATTTGATTATGCTGTGTGTTTGTATTTACTACAGTAGGTATTATCCTTACGTCCACACAAAATTGTTTTGCATAATCTGCCAAAAATTGATTGCCTGCTGAAACAATGTAACTCCATTTACAAATTTTTTCTACCTTCCAAGTACATTTTATTGCAGCCGCTTTTGGATTTGCTTCAGACGCTACGCTTATCCAAATAGCATCATCAAAATCGTAAATAATTTTCTTTCTAAATACCCTTGCAATTAACCATTCAAATACGGGTGGCCCAATAACTGTTGCTTCCCGATAAATATAAACAAAATCGTATTTATATAAAGCAAATAGCACAAATACTCTTTTAGTAAAGCCAGACAATATGCCCAGTATTTTACCAGCAAAATGATTATTTAAGTGAAGTAAGCTCCATGCCTTTCTGTTAAAAAACGAACTGGTAAAAAATTGAAGATTTAAGTTGTTTTCTAATGCCAGGTAGTGTTCAAATCTAAATCTTTGTCCTGGCGAAATATTTTTTGGTGCAGGAACTAGTAAGAGGACTTTCAAAATATTTTTTATTTGATAAATTGATGTTTATAAGAATAGCAAATTTTAGATCCTACAACTTTTTAATAAAAAATATAGGTTCTTTTAAAGAATTTTTAATTGCAATTTAATTGAAAGATAGCAATGGTAATATGATAAAAAAAGTAAAAAATTACTACTTATTTAAAGGTAGCTAATATCATATTTTTTGGCCTATAGCATGATAATAAGGCGAAGCAGGACTAACAACAATATTCCCTAAACCACTTTTTTCCATTAATTCTATCACCTGTTGTTTTGAAAACCGATGTTCAAGTCTGGTGCCAAACCTGTCTAAAGAATCATTTCGGATTATAAAAAAGCTTTTATCTCCATAATCTGCCAGGGGTAACTTTTGGGCCAGATTCTTTAATCCGGCAAAATTTAACAGGCGAAAAGTAAGTACAAAAGGCATGTAAAAAACTATGGCCAATACATCACATGCAAACCCTTTTATAGCAGCAGGTAGCCGGCTTACAACAAGCCGTATAATATCGCTAAACCAGTATAAAGTTTTAGAAATAAAACTTTTATTTTCAAGATTGTAATAGAGATAACAAAAGAAGTATCCGTTCTTTTTTACTTTTTTAACACAATCAATCATTGCTTTTTGTGTGTTGGGAACATGATGAAGTACACCTATACTCATCGCAAAGTCAAATGTATCATCCGCAAACGGGATCGTTTCTACAGACGCCTTGGTTATGCGTACATTTTTAATATTTTTTAGCAGGTAATCTGCAGCAAATACAGCATCACTAGGATCTATTGCTTCAATAAACCCGGCTTTCTCTGCAAGTAATTTCGTCCATCTCCCTGTGCCACATCCAATATCCAAAGCATAAGTGTTTTTATTTAAAATACTTTCATTTAGGATGTCAAAATACATGGCTCCAGCTGTGCGTATTTCCTCATCAGAATAGTCTTTGAATTTTAACCATTCCTCACCAAAGGTTTCCACTACATCTGTATCTATATTATCTCCTTTAGTTGAAAAAATACTGATAGACCTGTTCTTAGTATTTATCACTTTTAAAGGCTCATTGTTATATGTTTGTTTCATGAGTTCACTTGATTATCATATATATTAATAATCTTTCAAAGACTATCTATTATTTTCAATATTTTTTGTTCAAGAACATTGGATTAAATAGAAATTCTTTTTTGCGTGACAAGGATTTAGTTTAACTCTATTAATTAAAAACACAACCCAATTATTTTGATTTGAAACTTTTTGATTCAATTATTTAAACAGATTAAAAAAGTCATTTTTAGTTGATTCAACCGAATAGTTGGAAATAATACTTGCTCTTGCATTTTTACCAAACTCCACTCTTGTTTCTTCATGCTCTAATAAGTAAGATAATTTGTTATACCATTCCTGGTCATCGGAAGCCCAATAACCATTTACCCCGTCTGTAACTACATCTTTATTTGCCCCAATATTACTAACTACAGCAGGAATGCCAAGACTCATGTATTGTATTGCCTTAAAAGCACATTTCCCCAGTTCTAAAACAGTATTACCCAATGGCATTACACCGATATGCATTTTAAGTAAATCTTCAATTTCTGTATTTACATCCCATGGCTTATAAACATATTTTATTTCTTGGTACATTGGGTCTTTGTCAGCTATAATCAAAAAAGTAAAATCATAGTTTTCCTGTAGTTTTTTTATAACAGTAATAATAATATCTAATTGTACAAAATTGGTAAATGTGCCCGTCCATCCAATTGTTAAGGGCATTGCATCATGCTTTTTTAGTTGATTGTGTTTTGTATTGGTATTTACAACGGTGGGTATTATTCTAACATCATTACAATGCAGCCTGGCAAAATCTGCTAAAAATTGATTGCCTGTTGAAATGATGTAACTCCATTTTGAAATGTATTTTACCTTCCATGCACATTTAATATAGGCTGCAAACGGATTTGCAGGAGAAGAAGTACTCACCCAAATGGAGTCGTCAAAATCGTAAATAATTTTTTTTCTAAAAATTTTGGTAATGATCCATTCAAAAAATGGAGGACCAATAGAAGAAGCTTCTCTATGTATGTAAATAAACTGGTACTTATGAAGTGAAAAAAGTGTGATAAATCTTTTTAAAAAGCTATATGCAACACCAATTATTTTTCCAAAAAGGTGATTTTTTTTATGTAAATATTTCCATGCGTAATTATTGTAAAAAGGGTAAAGAAAAAATCTCAATTCTCCTCTTTCTTCCAGATTTATATATTGTTCAAACCTAAACCTTTGACTTGGTAAAGTTTCTTCCGGAGCAGGTACTAATAGTAGTATATTCAAAATGATTATTAATAATTTTATTTGAACTTTAATAACTGCAGATGATTCAAATTCCAAAAGAAAACATTATTATTATCAGCTCTAAAATTTCTTTGTTTAAATGTTCTTTCAGTTAATACTGATCACTGAAATTCAGCTTCACTATGATCTTTTTCATGCTTTTTATCGTTCAAAAATATCAAACAATTACTTATAAACATTAGTAAAGTCAATATTATTATTTCCGGGTTGTTGCCGAATACAATTATTGCTTACTTTAGAGCTTTTTAAATGGTTAAAAAATATCGAATAAAATATTTTTTTAATCAGCCCCAGGTCTTCATATTATTATCGATTGATAGGGGCACTTTCTTAATCTTATTACTTTATGGTCTTTAATAAATTTTTTGAACTAAGAATTTTGAAAAATGAAAAACTACCTTGCTTGATTAAAGCTGTTAGCAGGAACTTAGTTTAGGAAATTCCAAGTTGATTATGGCCAAACAAACGGGTAAATTTATTGTATCGCTGGATTTTGAAATAATGTGGGGTGTAAGGGATATTGTAACTGTGCAAAACTATGGAGAGCATCTTCGGGGGGTTCATCAGGCACTACCTGAATTATTAGACTACTTTAAAAGATATCAAATAAGAGGCACTTTCGCAACAGTAGGTTTGTTGTTTTTTGAAAATATCCATGAACTACTTAGCAATCTTCCAGAATTTAAGCCAGAATATACAGATCCGAATCTTTCTCCTTATGGCGACTATTTGGTAAAGAATGTAGGCTTGAATAGCAACGATGACCCTTATCATTTTGCGCCCCAACTTATTCAACTTATTAAAAATACCCCCTTCCAGGAAATTAGCACCCATACTTTTTCTCATTTTTACTGCCAGGAAAATGGACAGACAATTACTGATTTTAAACACGACCTTATGGCAGCAATTGCCATAGCTAAAATTCGAGGTATTGATAAACCTACTACAATTGTATTTCCGAGAAACCAGCTAAATGTTGATTATTTTAAAGTATGTAAAGAGTTAGGAATAGTTGCTTACAGAGGAAATGAAGACTCCTGGATTTATGCTGTTCGTAGCATAAATTATAAGAATTTATTTAGAAGAAGCTTTAAATTAATGGATGCATACCTAAACATAAGTGGTCACCATTGTTATTCTGATGAATACATGAAAGCAGGCTCACTTATAAATATTCCAAGTAGCAGATTTTTAAGACCTTATTCAAAAACTTTAAGTTTTTTTGAGGGACTTAGGTTAAATAGAATAAAAAACAGCATGACTTACGCAGCCAAAAATGGCCTCTCATATCATCTATGGTGGCATCCGCATAACTTTGGAATTAATCAGGATGAAAACTTTTCTTTTTTAGAAAAAGTGCTTCAGCATTACGATTATCTCAATAAAAAATATGATTTTACAAGCTATACCATGAGTGAGGTTGCGGAAATGTTAATGCCCAAAAAGCAAATGGATTAATTGAAAAAATAGTTTCATTTTCCTTCATTTATTAAATGGCAGGAAAGGCTAAAATAGTATATTAATAAAATTAGTGTATGAAAAAAGATGGTATTGAATACAACATTGTGAAAGGAGTTGCTGATAACGACGAGTTGGACAATTACAGACTTTGTTTTGAAAGAAATGGTACTAAAAGGGATATCAAAAATCTGCAATGGTTACATCAGCAAAATCTTGCAAAAGTGAATACTATTTATTATGCAATGAATGATTCAAAAGTAGCTGCAATTTATACCGCTATGCCGGTCGTTTTTAGTATAAATGGGGAGAAAAAAATTGCACTACAATCTATTGATACCTTAACAGATCTGGAGCATCGTGGTAAAGGTTTGTTTCCAAAACTGGCTGCCAAACTTTATGAAGATGCTGTTGAAAATGGCTTTGAATTGGTGTACGGTTTTCCAAACGAAAATTCTGCACCCGGCTTTTTTAAAAAACTTAAGTGGTTTTCATTTGGAGAAGCGCCCTTTTTGTTGAAGCCTATAAAGATCACCTACTTTATTAATAAATTTTTAAAGAAGAATAAAATCAAAAACGCTCAAAGTGAGGAGCATTATTATACTTTACCTGAAAGTATTGAGCTGAGTAATAATATTTTGATTAAATCAGTGGATTTTTTCAAAGCTGATTATGATCAAATATGGCAAAATGTTTCCGGTGGAATAGGTGTTGCAGTTGACAGGTCTGCAGCATATATGAACTGGCGTTATGTAGAAAAACCTGGCGAAGTATACTCAAAATGCGGTATCTATATTGAGGGGGTATTAAAAGGGATAATAGTGTTTACGATAAAAAATAAGCATAATGGAAGAATAGGGTATATAATGGAATTAATTTACGACAAAAGTTATCCAAAATCTGGTATCTCTTTATTAGCGCATGCTTCTAAAGTTTTTAAAAAAGAAAAAGTGGATGCTGTGCTTGCCTGGTGTTTGCCTCATTCTTATAATTACCAATGCTTTAGAAAATCTGGTTATTATAATCTACCAATAAAATTCAGACCTCAACATCTTTTTTTAGGCGTTAGGTTATTGAGCGAATTAAATAAAAATTTAATTGAAGACTTAAAAAACTGGTATATCAGCTATTCTGATTCTGACACTGTATAACAATATGTATGTAAACGGAAATAAGTAGCTTAAATACTTAGTAGGCTTTTTTAACATCAGTTTGAATTGTTATTATATTCCTTATTTACTTTTATAAACTTGTTTTTAATTGTTTTATTCTGTTTTAAACTGTTGGGAATATTCATTTCATCGGTTATTAAAACGCCTAAGGGTACAGCAGAAATATTGTTATTTGAGCAGACATTATTATTGGCAGTAAGTTTATCGTTAAATTTAAATCCCTCCTGGTATTGCCGAAGATTATTGGCAATTATTTTTATTCCAATTTGTTCCTTGAGGTCATTGCCAGTAATAGTATTTCTTTCAATCACATTTCTATTGGCCCCATGCGAAACCCTTATACCTGTTCTTGCAAAGTTGGATATGATATTATCAGTAATTTGATTGTTGTTACAGTTGATGTACGATTTTATTCCATCTCCCTCCACACCTAATACAGTATCTACAACGTTGTTTACTATTTTATTAAAACTGCTGTTATAAGCCATGTGAATTCCTGTAGAGCCAATATCAGATATTTTGTTGTTTGAAATTATATTATAATCTGCGCAAGTAATAATTATTATTCCTCTGTGACTACAACCTTTTATATCGTTATTCATCAAAGTATTATTACAGGCATTTGAGATGGAAATCCCATGAGAACCACCGGAAATACTGGTGTTTTTAACGGTATTTTTTATTGCTTTTGATAAAATATAATCGGGGTTATTTCTGTCCATGTAAATAGCTGCGCCATTATTGTTTTTTCCGATTGGCGAAGCAATCTCGATACCAATACAGGTTTCAGTAGAACGAGGGATTACTTCAGGTTTTAATTGTAAATACCAATCATCTTGCATAATTACAATACAGTTTTGTATGGTGTTCATAGAGCAAGTTACTCCACCTGTTGTAGCATATAATCCAATCCCGAATTTTGGAGGGTTGATAATTTTTACGGAATCAATTAAACAATTTACAGGGTTAATTAGTCTTATACCACCGAGCATTGAAAATTTTTCAATGTTAAATTCATCGGTCGGTTTTTGCAATATAATAGTTAATGATTTGATACTTATATTTTTTGTTGTGGCGGACTGGCTTAGGCTGTAAGATTTAATTCCCGTAAAAACAGCAGTTTGTGTTGCTTCATCAGTTCTTGGAGGTAGATTATTTATTATTTTAAGAATGGTTTTATTTATACCTGCCCCTGAAACAGTAACATCATCATTTAGCATAAACCCTCTGGAAATATAAAACGTGCCTGCTGGTATTTTTATCTGCCTGATATTATGTTTTTGAGCGTATGAAAATCCTGCTAGAAACAGGTTGTAGTTGTCCGTTTTTTCATCATTGGCGATTACACCAAAATCATTCATATCAACCCAATTTTTTTGGGCAGATGAATAAAAATGTATCATTAAAAAAATGAGTATTAAAATTAGATTTTTCATGAGTATAAAGTTGCCGATTGATTTAACAAAACTTTTAAAAAAATCCGAACCAATCAATTTAAAATTAGAGCTCTCAATATTGATTTAATCACTTAAAATTTACTACTATTGCAGCTTTACAAGGTAGTTAATTAAACTTTTAATTGGTTAAAATAATTTTTTTTGTAGACAAACTGCTAAGTGAAATGGTCATTTACGGTCATCAGATTATTTAAAGAATAATGCCAGGTATTGATTAAATAATGGTGCATTAATAATTGAACTGGTTTAGGTTTTTTGGAGAAAAATAAACAATAAATTATGAGCAATTTCTATTCCTTTTTTCTATTTATTGCAATTGGATATTCGTTTTTTTTTAAAACGACATTTTCATCATACCATCCAGCTTTTTATTCGCATACTAATATAGATACGGTTGTCAATCCTGTAATCACTGCCGGAGAGGATGATATTAAAGTAGTGATGTCTACAGGCGATAATTCACTTGAGTTTTCGCCATTAAGTTCACTTAACAATGGCTTGTTAATTCAGCCAATCAACAGAGTAACCAATCAGGGAATCTCATCCATTTTTTATTTAAGAGATACTTCTTCATGGTCTTTTTACACCAATGCTCAGGAGAGATTTTCCATCAATGGCAATGGAGTTATCAATGCTGGTTCGCCTTTATTGATAAACAACGCAATCAATGATGGTAAATCTGCTTTAAGAATTAACGGAAGTGCAAGGTTTGATACATCGATATATTTGCAAGCTAACACCGATACTAGTTCGCTTCTCTCTTTTCACAGAAATATACAAAACGAAACTTTGTATCTGGATGATAGTATTTCTCCCTATACATCAACACCAACGACATGGGCAGCAGGACAAAATTTACCTGGAATAAGAATAAGGCATCCAAATAATGTTACCGGGATTATTGGTCTTAACACGAGTATACAAAGGGATTTCTTGATTTTACCTTATCAATACGGCATGGCTATAGAATATAATGGTGTTGTTGAATGTTGGGTTGGAGAGTGGTCAATACATAAAGGAGTAAAGTTTTTTGATGTGGAAGGAAAAGGCAATGGCTGGGGGGCTGTTTCGTGGGTAGGGGACGACCAGGATCTTGGTGGTATTAGGGCCACTGCAAGAAATAATTTAAATGTTGGTGGTAATGTAAATTATGGCGAGTTTTCGGTGGAAAAATTTTCTGGTGTGCCCAATGGTGATTTGCGATTTCGTTTGCCATCAACTCAAAACGAGTTTCATTTTGTTTATGGCGAAAGAGGTAGTGAAAATATAATTGCTAAAATGACTAACCAGGGCCTGGTTTTGCCCAAAATTTCTTCCATTGCCGCTGCGCTGGTTCCTCAAAAAGCGCAGATAGTATTTGACAGTACCGACAACCAGTTTAAAGGTTTTAATGGAGCAGACTGGGTTAGTTTTGAAAGTAGTGGAATAAAAACCGGTACCACCGTAGCTACTTCAAATGGCACCGAAATTATTTATGCAATTCCTCATGGGTTAACCCTAATTCCTTCTTATTATAATGTAATTGCAACCAGTGAACAGGCTTCAAATATTAGTTATGTTACAGCAAATAATACACAGTTATTAATACATTATGTAAATCCACCTGTTGCCGGCGAAAACAATCTTTCCTGGAACTGGCAGGTAAAAAAGTAAAAATATTTTTTATTCCCTGCCATCCAACAAATTCCCCAACCCACCCAAAATACTTCCTTCCTCTTTTCGACCACCAATGGAGGCATATTGCTGCAACCTACCAGCCAGTCTGCTGATGGGTAAGGATTGTATCCATACTTTACCGGGCCCTCTTAATACTGCAAAGAATAAACCTTCGCCGCCAAACATCCAGTTTTTTATGCCACGGATAAATTCAATATCAAAGTCAACGCCCGAAGTGTAGGCTACCACACAACCGGTATCAATTTTTAAAACTTCACCTTGCTGCAATGTTTTTTCAATTACATAACCACCGGCATGCACAAAGGCCATTCCATCACCTTCCAATTTTTCCATTATAAAACCTTCGCCGCCAAAAATACCGGTACCCAACCTTCTTTGAAATTCAATGCCTATGCTCACTCCTTTGGCAGCACATAAAAAGGCATCTTTTTGTGCAATGATTTTTCCATTGTGTTGAGATAAATCGAGCGCTATTATTTTCCCTGTGTAAGGAGCTGCAAAACTTACATGTTTTTTTCCCTGTCCCATATTGGTGAAGGCCGTCATGAATAGATTTTCCCCCACAAGCAGCCGCTTACCAGCACTTAGCAGTTTGCCAAGCAGGCCACCGCCCTGACTTTGCTGGCTGCCATCGCCAAAAAGTGTTTGCATTTGTATTTCGTTGTCCATCATCATAAAGCCGCCTGGCTCGCCAATAACGGTTTCGTTGGGGTCCAATTCTATTTCTACAAATTGTAATTCTTCCCCATAAATTTTATAATCAATTTCGTGATTGCTCATGATGGCTGATATTTTTTGTAAAAGTAAATGTTAAGTAAGCAGCAAAATAAAAACTGCTGCAGGTATTTTTTACAAGGTTTAAAATTGATTTGTGCGGTTATAATCAGCCGGTATTTTAAAGCCGGTTATTATTTTGAAACAATAAGCTCAACGCCTTTAATATCCCTTAGCTTATAAAGAACTTCCTCCTGTCGGTTAATGGGTATCCCAACGGTAATGCTACAAAACAATTGCGTTTCCTGTTTTATGGTGGTACAGTTGTATTGTTTAATGATGGTGTGTACTTCATTCATATTGGTATAATCGCAGTGCACTTCGTAGTTTATTTCTACCTGTTTTTGAATAAGCGGCGTTAATTGTAAGGCCAGCATCGTAGCCATTTTATACGCATTAATTAAGCCCGGTACACCAAGCAAGGTTCCTCCAAAATACCTTACCACAATTACTGCAATATTGGTAAGCTCTTTACTATCCAGTTGGCCCAATATTGGCTTACCGGCAGTTCCTGCAGGTTCACCATCATCATTTACCCTAAAGTTGTTTCCATCAATCCCGACTCGGTAAGCAAAACAATGGTGTGCTGCTTTTGGATTTTCCTTTTTTAAATCGGCCAGTTGTTTTTTAAATGCTTCAACCGATGTAATGGGATAAGCATAAGCAATAAACTTGCTGCCTCTGTCTTTAAATTCGGCAACAGCCGGCTTTTCAATGGTATAGTAAAAAGATTTGTTTGCTGCAGTGCTCAATGGATTAAATGGGTTGGTGTGGTTTAAAATATTGTATAAGGTCGGTTCCGGGCTTTGATGTTTTTATCAATGCTTCATTTTTTAATACCGGTGCAGCAATGCCCTCACCAATAATTAATTGTTCATTGGTAATTACGCAGGCTTCATCCCAAAGCCCGGCATCAATAAATGATTGCAATAATTTTGTTCCACCTTCTACCAACACACTGTTGATATTTTGAAGATAGAGCTGTTGCAATACCTGTGGTAAAAGAGCTTGTGCAGGATCTGTTTTTTTGTAAATAATTCCATCACTTTCTTCACTCTTTTTATAATTAAAAATTATGGTTACTCCCATACCGGAAAGCAACAGGTTGCTGGAAGCAGACAGTTGTAAATTTTTATCAATTACAACCCTTACAGGATTATTTCCTGGCCAAAGGCGGGTGTTAAGCATTGGGTTATCATGCAGCGCTGTGTTTGTGCCAATCATAATTGCCGCTTCTTCGCTTCTCCATTTATGTACCAGCCGGTTGGTAACAGCTTCACTAATCATCATGCGGGAAAAATCAGCTTTTGCAATTTTGTGATCGTTGCTTTGTGCCCATTTTAAAATGATATAAGGCCTTGCCAATTGGTGAAAAGTAAAGAAACGCTTGTTGATTTCTTTTGCTGCTTCTTCTAAAATGCCAGTGATAACTTCCACACCTGCGGCAACTAATTTTGCGATGCCTTTACCAGCTACTTCTTTGTAAATGTCACTGCAGCCTATCACTACTGTTGGAATTTCTTGGCTTATAATTAAATCGGCACAAGGCGGTGTTTTGCCAAAATGTGCACAGGGTTCCAATGATACATACAAGGTGCTTTTTGAGATGAGCGTTTTGTTTTGTTCACTTACACTATTGATGCAGTTTACTTCTGCATGAGCCTGACCATGTTGTTGGTGGTAGCCCTCTCCGATGATAACGCCGTTGTGCACTAACACTGCACCTACCATTGGATTTGGTGCAACCTTGCCGGCTCCTAATCGGGCCAGTTGAAAGCAACGTTGCATATATAGATGGTGTATTGACAAGCTTCAAAATTAAGCATCACAAAGCAATCGGATAAAAAATAAACTAAGTTTGCGGCAATGACCTACAATAAGTTGTATAGAAGTTTTTTGGAGCAGTTGCAAGCAATCTACAATATGCAGGAAGCAAGTGTAATTACAAGTTGGGTATTTGAAAAAATAGCCGGAGTAAAAAAAATGGATTTTATTAAGTACCCCGCAATGGAGCCGGAGATAAATGTTGCTGATAGACTTAATCTGGCATTGCAACAATTGCTGCAACATGCACCAGTGCAACAGGTGTTAGGTGAAGCATGGTTTTATAAGATGCTTTTTAAAGTAAACAACCAGGTGTTAATACCAAGGCCGGAAACGGAAGAGTTGATAAACTGGCTATTGGATGATTATAAAAAGCTGGCAACATTTCCAACATCAATCTCCATACTTGATATTGGTACGGGGAGTGGTTGCATAGCAACTGCACTTAAAAAGAACATGCCTGCAGCAACCCTCACTGCCATCGATTTTAGTGAAGGCGCACTCGCTATTGCAAAAGAAAATGCCCTTACCAATAGCGTTCAAATTGATTTTATTCAACTTGATTTTTTACATGAAAAATTGTGGGCAACATTACCCTTCTTCGATATTATTGTTAGCAATCCACCCTATATCCCCATCAGCGAAAAAGAGCTATTGGATAAAAATGTAATTGACTACGAGCCGCACTCAGCTTTATTTGTGCCGGATGGTACGCCTTTATTATTTTATGAGAAGATTGCTTTGTTTGGTAAATCGAATTTAAAAATGGGCGGTTGTATGTACGTTGAGATGCATGAAAAATATGCTAGCCAAACGGCTGAATTATTTGAAGGATACCAGTACGAAGTGGAAATTAAAAAAGATATTTTTGAAAAAGACAGGATGCTAAAACTTACTCATTGCCGCTAACAGTTGCAGAGGTGGTAGCGCCTAATCGTCTGGCTGCTTTCATCACTCTTACTACTTCTCCCCATTGTGCGCTGGAGTCTGCATTAATTACTACTGCCGGTTTAATGCTGTCACCTTCATTGATATATTTGCGCAAGGCAGATTCCAAAGAATCCGGAATTACTTTTTTAGCTCCGATATAAATGTTTTTGTCTTTATCCACACTAACTACCACACTCTGTTTTGTTTTGGTGTCACTCTTTGCCTTAGGCACACTCATTTTAATTACATTGGGATTAGCCAAAGTGGAAATCATTAAAAAGAACATCAATAGTATAAATAAAATATCATTGAGTGGCCCGGTGTCCACTTCATCATGACTTTGTCTTAATTTATTTCTTCTTAATCCCATTGTTAAAGATTTGGCCCCCGTCCCCTAAACGGGTGATTATATCTGGGGCTACTTATTAATTAAAGTGACTTATTTTCTTCAACGATACTTTAAAAAAAATGCAAAGAAAATACCAAAAGTTTGCGCCTGCCTTACCCCCATCCCCTAAAGGGGTGACTGTACCTGGGGTTTCTTATTAATTAAAGTTTCTTTATTTCTTCAGCCAGTCTTGATAAAAAACAAAGAACTAACTAATCGTGTGCGCCTGCCTTACCCCCCTTTAGGGGATGGGGGTGATGCCTTATTTAGTTGGTTCCTGCAAAATGTCAATGAATTCACTGCTGGCTGCTTCCATCCTGTTGGCTGTTCTGTTGATCTGTGTATCAAGATAACTATAGCCAAGGTAGGCCAGCATACCAATGATTAAGCCACTGGCAGACGTGATGAGCTTGATGTACATCGCATCTGCAATCTGGCTTACAGATGGGTTGCTGATGGTTGCAAATTGTTTCAGTAACAATACCAATCCTACAATGGTACCCACAAAACCAAACAAGGGTGCAATTCGGGAAATAACAGAAAGAATCGATAGATTTTTTTCCATTTTATACATCTCTAACTTGCCCACATTGTCCATACTTTTTTCAATAGCGTCGATGGGTTTTCCTATTCGTTGCAAGCCTTTATCAATCATTCTTGCTACCGGGTTATCGGTATTTTTAGCCAGGCTTCTGGCGGCAGTAACATTGCCATTTACAATATGATCCCGGATGATATTCATGAAATTAGTTTCTATTTTACTGGCCTTTTTTACAGCAAGTAAACGCTCAATAAAAAAGAAAACTGCCAGTGCAAATAATATTCCCAATGGTATCATCAAAGGTCCGCCTTTACTCAGAAGGCTCCATACCGATTCTACCTGTGCTGCGGTTTCTGTTGATTTGGTAAGTGTATCCGCCTGTAATAAAATATCAAACATGTAATAAGTGGTTTAAGACAAAAGTAAATGTTTTGAATTGATGATTTGCCATAATTATGCCAACACCTGCAAGTTGTATATCAAAATCTATGGACAACAAAAATGATGGGTAAAATAATGTTAATTATTATGGATTAAATTCAGACAGTAAGTACTACTAAATATTGAGCAGCGAAAAGGATTTTATAAATGCTGGTTTGATTTTTAATAGCTACGATGAAATTATCTAACATAAAAAATCACAACAGGCTACAAAGCCGTGTGTGTAAAAAATAAATAAAAGCAGTTATTTATTTCTCTGCGATGTTAAGAAGATTTCTAATGCACTCACCATACTGGGAGCCATTGGTTGTGGTGCTTTAATGTCTAAAGTTAATCCTGCTTCTTCAGCGGCTTTGGTGGTATTGGCTCCAAACGTGCCAATTTTTGTACCGTTCTGTTTGTATGCCGGGAAATTTTCTATCAGGCTTTTTACGCCTCCCGGTGTAAAGAAACAAATCACATCAAATTTCTGAGCAATAATATCTTTAATATCGTTACTGATAATTTTATACAATTCTGGTGTGGCGTATTCACAATTGTGTGCCTTTAACCAGTTAGTAATTTCGCTGTCGAAAGCCTGAGAACAGGGGTACAAAAACTTTTCGTTGTCTTTATGTTTGTTGATTACGTCAAACAAGCTTTTATTGGTTCCGTCGGCACTATAAAAAACCTTACGCTTGCGGTATAAAATAAATTTTTGCAGATATAAAGCAACAGACTCTGTGATACAAAAGTATTTGGTATCCTGAGAGATATTAATTTTCATCTCATCGCAGGTTCTAAAAAAATGGTCGATGGCATTACGGCTTGTAAATATTACTGCCGTAAAATTGGGGATTTCAATTTTTTGCTTCCTGAATTCTTTTGCGGAGATACCATCTACAATGATAAAGGGATGAAAATGTAATTCGACATTGTGCTTTTTAGCCAAATCGAAATAGGGTGATTTTTCTCCTTCCGGTTTAGGTTGAGTGATGAGTACTTTTTTAATCATGAGTCTGCTTGATTCTTTTTTTATCATCATGTTATACCATACTGGCTATAGGCTTCAATCTAGATTGCAAAGTTATAGGTTTTTATTTAACAATACCACCAACCCTTTGTATATGAGTAAAATGGGGAGTATCTCTATTCCGATAATAAATAGCAGAAAATGAAACCACCCTACTTTTATCTGGTGTTTTAATAATCCAAACGATCTTAAAAATCTTAATAAAAACAACAAAGCAATCATTAATAATGAAATAGCAGCTGCAATACTCTTAATGACAGGTAATGAAAATGCCAGTACTATAATAAAAGGAACCAAAAGAACACTCAATATTTTATTGATTAAAAAAATTATAAACAGGTAAGTGTCGGCTACTTCTTTATAACCGGTAAGCCATCCTGTGAATTTAAGCGTGAGAAATTTAATAAAATAAATTAGCGCCAGGATGCCTATGCTCATACTCATGGCTATCAGGCTGTCTTCTTCGGATATCCAACCGTGATAGCTTAAGAGAAAATAGATATAAAGGCCACCTGCAATAGCAAAAAAAAGATTAAAAAGCATTGAAGCAAGCTTTGCCTGCAATAGCTGATCTGTAAGCTGGCTTTGACGAAGTGAGGTATTAAAAAATACCCTGAAGAGGTTGTTGAAGTAACGGGCATAAAAAAAACGTAAAAAAGAAAGAAACAATATAGTACCAAGTAATATGTAAAATTTTAAATCTGTCTGCGAAGATTTTCTTTCCTGGTTGGCAGTTGCAACAGGGGCTGCATTGGAAATTAAAAAAATATTATCCTTCAATAATAGCTCCATCATTTCTTGGTATATTATTGCGGGGGTAGGCTTTACTACGGGCTTAACGGATACAGAATCGTTTACCAACTGAGATGCTGTTATTGGGAGCTTTGCTGAATTTGAATCTTTGGGTAATTGGGATTGTACAGCCAATGGCTTAACTTTATTTGAATCGTTTGTTATTTGTGAAAACAAAACAACAGGAAATAAAATGATGAGCAAAAGGAATATTACCTGTTTCAAAAAAAATAGTTTAGTCAACAAAATTAAATTGATTTTAATTAGAAATAGTTGATGTATCCAAAATGAATTTTGGCTGCACGGCGCAAATCAAAAGGTACATCATCTCTTTTACCAATGGCAAAACTCATATTCAGCAATCCTAGTTTAGTTTCAAAAACCATCCCTACACCGGTACTGATAAATAAATTATTCTTATCAACAGATTGGTACTTTGATTTTACCCCACCACCATCTGCAAAAGCAAATAAATAGGAGTTTAATCCCGCCAGGTACCTGAGCTCGGTAGTGAATACAGCATACCTCGTTGCAAAAATACTTTCTTCATCAAACCCTCTTAATAATTTATAGCCACCAATTTGAAAAAGATCATTTTTAAAAACAGTTTGACTGCTGTAGATACCTGCATTTAGTTGTGTTTTTACAGTAACTGCTTTGCCAGCGGGAAAATAGTGAGCTGCATTTATTTTAATCCTTAGCTGGTACGTTTTTAATTTGATGGAATCGTATAAACTACCATAGTTAAATTCATTGTTATTTAAACTTAAAATATCATTGTTTTTAGAGATGGTTTTTAAACCTGCGCTCGTAAGGAGTTTAATTTCGTTTCCGCTGCGTGGGTTAAATCGATAATTGGTTTTATTCCATTCATAATCGATTCCTATATTGGTAGCTTTTATATCAATATTAGGGGGTAATCTCCTGGTGATTTTTACTTGGTTTGAATCGACTCCGGCACCCAGCAAACTGGTACTTTGTCGTTGAAAAAATAGTTTGCCCGATTGATTGCCTGCAAATAAATATTGAATACCAAACTGTGCATTAAGCTGTAAAAAAGTTGAATCTTTTTTAAATAATTCAAATGAAAAATCCATACCAAAGGACGATTTAAAAATATAAGGTTGCTGGTACCCTATGTTAAGCCGGGGCGATTGTATTTGCAACTGCTGCCAGTTTAATGAAATGGTTTCGCCATTGCCCAGCGAATTTTTTAAATTCAGGTTAACATCTCCGGTTAATTGTAATTGGTTGGTTTGATTATTGGCTGGTAAAAAACCGATTAGAAAATTTACCTGGCTGCTGCGTTTTGGCTGCAGGTAAAGGTTTAAAATAGAACCAGTCCCCAGCATAGTTACATCCGATGATTGCTGCTCCTGCAGGTAGGGAAGTTCCAGTATGCGTTTGCTTACCAGTTCCAGTTTTTCCCTGTTGTACAGGCTGCCATTGGGTATGCCGAGATAACGTTGTAAAAATGAGTTAGAAATTTTTATTTTACCATATACCCTTATGCTATCCAAATGGTACAGAGGGCCTTTGTTTACTTTTAATGCAGCTTGTATAGCGTTGGAATCAATTCGGTAATTATCTAAATATACAGCCGCAAAGGGGTAGCCGTTTTTTTCATAATAACCAAGCAGCCGTTCTTTTAAAACTGCTGCCTGGTTAAAATCTACTGGTTTATTTAAAAATTTTCTGGCAATAAAGCCACTCTCATCCAGCGCATTTTTTTCAATACTATCTGTATTTAAAGTTACCCATTGTTGCTGTAGTCCCAGGTACAATTCTATGCTGGCAAAGTTTGTATCCAATACAGTTTTATCAACTGAGGCGGCCATGTAGCCCTTTATATTAAGCAATGCCGGAAGCTTGTTTATATAATCAGCACATTGCGGCATGTTAACAAAACCGGTTTTTAAAGTAAGGGACTTTACATTAAACAAACTGTCTTTATCAACCAGTTTTATTATAAGCTTGTACTCATTTGCGGGTGTAGATTGGCAAAAAGCAGTTGACAGAAAATTGACTACAACAACAATTGTGGTAAAAATATTTTTGCAATAAGTATTTGCTAAGTTTGCCATTCCTGTTTTCAAATCTAAAGTCTATAATCGTAAATCAAAAATCTTTGTCTGGCATATATATCCATATACCATTTTGCAAGCAGGCCTGCCACTATTGCAATTTTCATTTTGCCACCTCTTTGCAATTTAAAGACCCTCTAATTGCGGCACTCATAAAAGAGATAAAACTGACGTCTTTTTTTGAGGCCGATATTAATACAGCAGACAATGTTATAAAAACTGTTTATCTGGGCGGAGGAACGCCAAGCATTATTGACATGGCAGATATTGATAACATTTTTTCTGCTATACGAAATAAATTTAAAATATCATCCGATGCAGAAATTACGCTGGAGGCAAATCCAGATGATATTAATCCTGCTGCACTTGCCCAATGGAAAAGTATGGGTATTAACCGACTGAGCGTGGGTATACAATCATTTATTGACGAAGAGCTAGTATGGATGAACCGGACGCATACCGCTGCTGAATCTATTAATTGTATTGAAGAAATTCGGGCATCGGGGGTTGATAATTTCTCCATTGATTTAATTTATGGATCGCCATTGCTAAGCAATAAGCAATGGGAAAAAAATGTAGCAATTGCATTGGAGAAAAAAATACCGCATATTGCCGCTTATGCATTAACCATTGAACCAAAAACGCCATTGGATAAAATGATACGGTTACATAAAAAAGCAACAGTAGATGCGGATAAGCAGGCCGAACAGTTTTTATTGTTGATGCAATGGATGGAAGCAGCAGGATATGAGCATTATGAAATCAGCAATTTTGCATTGCCTGGTAAACGCAGCCGGCACAATAGCAGTTACTGGCAGGGGAAAAAATATTATGGATTCGGGCCTTCTGCACATTCTTTTAATGGGCAAAAGCGGCAGTGGAATATTGCCAATAATGCCCAATACATTCAATCAATACAAAATAATATTATTCCGTTTGAAGCTGAAATATTAACGCCAACCCAACAACTCAATGAATACATCATGACTTCTTTGAGAACGATGGAAGGATTGGATGTTGCATTTGTAGCCAGCCGATTTGGTAGTAATTTTAGTGAACAAATAGAAACAGCTGTATTAAAATGGATAGCTACAGAAAAGTTGTATAAAATGGGGGATGCCTACATTTTAACCAAGGAAGGAAAGTTGCTGGCGGATGGTATTGCTGCTGATTTATTTTTTTAGTGTAAAATATCGCTACACCAACTCCTGTTCAATATTATCAAAGCCTTCTCCTGCGCTTAGGCCTTCCCATAATATTTTATAGATAGTTTCTGCAATGGGCATTTCTGCCTTTGTAGATTGATTGATGATGTACATACACTTGCTGGCGTTATAACCTTCTGCCACCATGCTCATTTCTATTTGGGCCGATTTTACTGAGTAGCCTTTGCCAATCATATTGCCAAATGTGCGATTGCGGCTGTACAGCGAGTAGCAGGTAACCAACAAATCGCCCAGATATACGGAGGCGGCATAGTTTGTAGTTTTATGGTCGCTGCTTTTTATTTGCTGTTCAATCTCCTCTATTGCCTTACTGCTATTTGATAGGAGTTGTTTATTATGATTGATTCCTTTGTGAACGATACTGCCCACTTCAATATTCTGTATGCCGGTCTTTTTTAAAAAGCCCGCCATTTCATCAGCGCTATTAGCAATTAGTACGCTTAAGAAATTATCACCATAATCAAGCCCATGGGCAATGCCTGCCCCAACTGCATAAATATTCTTTAATACTGCGGCAAACTGAACACCATAAATATCATTGTTCTCAACTGTATTGATGTAATCGTTTTTAAAATGTGCGGCAATTTCATGCGTTGTTATTTCATCTAAACCCGAAAAAGTGAGGTACGATAATTTTTCTGCGGCTACTTCCTCTGCATGGCATGGACCAAGGACGGCAAAATAATTTTGTAAAGGAAAATTAAATTCATTCAGCAGAAAATCATTTAGCAATAAATTTTGATCAGGTAAGATGCCTTTTACCGCACTGATAATTTTTTTGCCTGCAAAAATTCCTTTATCCAATGATAAAAGTGTAGCAGCTGTGTATGCAGAAGGTATAGCAATAATGGTACAATCGCTATGCATAATTACTTCAGCAGGATCGGTTGTAAGGTTCAGGAGAGCTGTGTCAAAATAAGCAGAACTCAGGTAATGAGGGTTGTGTCTTCGGGTTTGAATTTGTTGAATAGCTTTTTCACTTCTGTTCCACCAATAAATGGAATGACCATTGTCGGTTAATATTTTTGCAATGGCCGTGCCCCAGCTTCCGCTACCTAATATTCCAAAAGTCATAACCAGTTATTTAAACGTTTATGGTTTAAATCATTTAAAATTTAAGCAGGCATTTTACGGAATTTTCCGAAGGTTAGTAACCATATTTTCTTAAACCCTTAAACTCATAAACAATCTTAAACCTAATTAGAGTCCTAATTTATCTACTGCCAATTGTGCCGCAATTTGGCTGGCATCTTTTTTATTGTATCCTTTGGCTTCTGCTATCAACTCGCCGTCTACCGTAGCCCCGATGGTAAATAAACGACGGCCATTTTCAAATTTTTCACCGAGGGTTTCAAATTCAAGCACTTTACCATTTTTATTAGCCCAACCGTATAATTTATTTTTTACATTAATTTCAATGTTCTCCAGGTCGTCCATAAACATATGGGTAGATATGATGTATTTTTCAACCCATCGCTGTGTTTTTTTATAACCTCTATCAAGGTAAACAGCACCAATTAATGCCTCTAAAGTATTTCCAAAAATCTGGGATATTTTCAGCGCATTATCCTGTTTATTGTAAATGGTGATTTTTTTAAGTCCCATCTTAATACCAATGTCATTTAACTGTTGGCGGTTCACCATTTTGCTTCGCATTTCAGTTAAAAAACCCTCGCCCTTGTAAGGGTATTTCATAAACAGGTAATGCGCAACAATGGAACTAAGCACAGCATCTCCTAAAAACTCGAGTCGTTCGTTGTTTTCATCTGCTCCTTCTCTTACTGAACGGTGGCTGAGTGCTGTTGTGTACAGGCTTAGTTCACTTGGAGTAAAGCCGAGTACATTGTGAAGCTGATCTCTGAAAGCTTTCTTTTTTGAATCTTCTTTAAAAATATTTTTTAAAAACCCCAAAATTGTAAATAGATTATTTAGCCGAAAATTGTAAATAGATTGTTTAGCCGAAATTAGTATTAAATATCTCAACAAAAAAATAACAGGTTTACCAGTGATAATTCTCAAATTTTCGAAAGTCTTCGGCTAAAAAATACCGGAATATTTGCAAATGGCAATGAGTCTGATACTGCAATTCCCTATTAGGGGTGAGGGGCAAAAGTTCTGTTGAGAAAAAAAATTAAGGCTTGTATTTTTTTACAATTACAGAAGCATTGTGACCACCAAAACCAAATGTATTGCTAATGGCAGCATTAACTGTACGGTGTTGCGCCTTATTAAAAGTAAAATTTAATTTGGAGTCGAGTTCGGGATCGTCAGTAAAATGATTAATGGTAGGAGGAATTATATCTTTCGTAACAGCCAGGATACAAGCGAGTGTTTCCAAAGCTCCGGCTGCACCAAGGCAATGGCCGGTCATACTTTTTGTTGAACTGATATTTAGATCGTAGGCATGATCACCAAAAACATTTAAAATGGCTTTGGTTTCTGCAATATCACCCAGTGGGGTAGATGTGCCATGAACATTGATGTAATCGATATCCTTCGGTTGAAGGCCAGCATCTTTTAATGCAACTTTCATTACATTTTGAGCGCCCAATCCTTCGGGATGTGGGGCCGTAATATGATGTGCATCTGCAGTAGCTCCACCACCGGCAATTTCACAATATATTTTTGCACCCCTCGCTAAAGCATGTTCAAGACTTTCTAAAATAATACAACCTGCACCCTCTCCCATTACAAATCCATCTCTGTCTTTATCAAAAGGGCGGCTGGCAGTTTGTGGGCTATCATTTCTTTCGCTCAGTGCTTTCATTGCATTGAATCCTCCAACACCAGCTGCGCTTACAACTGCTTCACTACCTCCGGAAATAATAATATCCGCTTTGCCTAATCTTATGCTATCGAAAGCATCAATGATGGCATTGGTTGACGAAGCACAAGCACTTACAACTGCATAATTGGGTCCCCGAAATCCATGACGCATAGAAATTTGCCCTGCAGCAATATCTAAAATCATTTTGGGGATAAAGAAAGGATTAAACCTTGGTGTACCATCGCCGGTTGCATAATTGGTAACTTCTTCCTGAAATGTAATTAGACCGCCTATACCACTTCCTAAAATTACACCAACTCTGTCCACATCTACATTATCCCTGTTGATGCCAGCATCTTTAACAGCTTCGTCGCTCGCAATCAATGCAAACTGGGCAAAGCGGTCCATTTTACGGGCTTCTTTACGATCGAGATAGGTAGTGGGGTCAAAGTCTTTAACCTCACACGCAAACCTTGTTTTGAATTTAGAAGCATCAAATTGTTTAATGAAATCACAACCATTTACCCCATCGGATAAACCCTGCCAATATTCAGCAACAGTTTTTCCCAAAGGAGTTAATGCTCCCAATCCAGTAACAACAACCCTTTTAAGTTCCATACAAAATTTGCCTGTGATGATTAAAACAGATGATACTTACTTAGCGTGTTCTTCCAGGTAAGTTACAGCCTGACCAACGGTGGTGATGGTTTCAGCCTGTTCATCAGGA
>JBBQEA010000005.1:0-50666 GCA_038320245.1 Chitinophagales bacterium
AAAAATTAAGGAAGAAGTTGATGCGTGGCAAACTAACAGAAATAATAAAAATAAAAAAATAAATTGGCAGTTTACCAACAAGGAAGCAAGGGTGAAATTGAAAAAACTTTATCCGTCAATTCATTCTTAACATAACACTAGGTACCTCACAAAAATTAATAAAGAAAGCTTTTACTACGTTGAGTCTCTAAAGAACTATAAAGAAATTTTTAATGATCCGGCCAAGGCAGAAACGTTGGCAAAAGACCTGTTAAATAAGATACCAGCCTTTCAAAAGTTCTTTCAAAAAAACAGCATGCTGGCTTCCTTATTCGGCATGCCGGAAAACTACGTAACAGCAGCCAGTCTTGCAGGCTTGCAAACCAGGGCCAGTGTACAAGGACTGATACAGGACCGGATTGCATCAGGTGGCCCAAACGCCATGCAGCAGGTACAGCAAAACATCCAAGGCGCCCAAGCGCAATTGACCAAATTAAAAGATAAGTTGTTAAATCCATTGCAAGGCAATGGTGGTGGAGACTTGCCGGATTTTAAACCCAATATGGAAAAGACTAAAACCTTTAAACAGCGACTGGAGTTTGGAAGCAACTTTCAGTTTGGAAAAAGCAATTCAATGATGCCTTCTACCACAGACATTGGGGTAAGTGTTGGGTACAAAATAAATGACAAATCAGTTGCAGGAGTTGGAGCCAGTTATAAGCTGGGCATGGGTAATATTGAACGCATCAGGTTTAGCAACCAGGGAATAAGTGTAAGAAGCTTTATAGACTGGAAATTAAAGAAGCAATTTTTTATTTCAGGTGGTATGGAGATGAACTATCTATCCATATTGTCGGGCGCTACACAAATCCCTTTGTCTACTGGCGCAGGTGGGGGATCATGGCAACAGTCTGCCCTTGCCGGCATCAGCAAAAAAATAAGTATCAAAACAAAATGGTTTAAAGAAACCAAGATTCAATTGCTATATGATTTTTTAAGTAATCAGCATTTGCCAGTTAGCCAGCGGGTAGTGTTTAGAATGGGCTATAATTTTTAAAATAAATTTAATTGTTACTAATATGAAATTCTGCAAATCAAAAATGCTTTTTTTAAATTTAGCTATTGCGGGCATGGTTATGTTTTCAATAAATCCTTCAATTGCTCAAAGAGTGCCAACGCCAAGCTTTGAAAGCCCAAACACAGCTAGTTTAGGGAAATATGGAGATGTGCCTGTTAGCTATTTCACTGGAGTACCTAATATTTCATTTCCTTTATACAATATAAATGTCGGCAATATAAATATTCCCATTTCGATAAATTATCATCCCGGTTCTGTTAAACCTAATGAGCATACAGGCTGGACTGGGCTTGGGTGGAACCTCAATGCCTACGGAAAAATTACACGTAACGTTAAGATGTATATGGACGAGTTTAACACCGGTACAGCAAATGTTTTTCCTTTTTATCCAGATCCCGTTGGTCATCCAGGGGTAAGCGGAGCATCATTTATAAATACCAGCGATTGGAACACTCCATCCCGGATTGGAAATGTTATGCAAATGCAACCCACTAATCCGTCATCATTTTATGATGCAGCTGCAGATGAATTCAACTTTAATTTTGGAAATTATTTTGGTACTTTTTATTATACAGCGAATGGATGGCAGGTGATTTCTGAAAATGCTAATATTAAAGTGCAGGAACTTGGTTTTATGGATGCTAATGAAGTCACAGCTGTTATAACGGGCTTTAATCCTTCCTGGGCCGGAGACAAGCCGCAGTCAAGGATGTTTCGAGGATTTGTTGTAACCACGGACGACGGGACAAAATATACGTTCGGTTGTCAGGATTTAAACCCTGATCCTAATTGCGGCATTGAATTTCAGGCTACATATGCAGACAGATCAAATGGCGTATTAGCAAACGCCTGGCTTTTAAGAAAGATTGAAGATGTTAATGGGCAGGTTGTAACTTTTGATTATCAAAAACAGTCAGCAACCTGTGCGATGTCTTTTTATACAACCCAAACAAATTTTGCCTGCTATAACGACTGGTCAAGTTGGACTTCGTATTCTGCCGGTCAATTAGTAAATCCGGCTTTTCATTCAGGTGTGTTACTATACCCGGTATATCTGAAAAAAATTACAACTTCCAAAGAAATTATCAATTTTGCAATTTCATCAACGAAGGAGTTAAGATACTCTGATTCATATTTAAAAAACGCGATAGAAGATCCGTATAATGGCAGTACACTATTTTTACTGAAAGCCTTATTTGGCGACATCAATAGTCTACAATGGTATCAGTTGGATGGAATTACAGTTAGCAATTTGTCAAACCAGGTGGTAAAAAAATATCAATTTAATTATAGTAATCTGTTGACCCAACGGTTAGCACTTAATTCTTTTTCGGAGCAAGATAATTTTGCCCATAACGTTAAAACATACCTATTTGGATACGACGATTTAATCGGTTTACCTTCTTATGGTGGCGATCAAACAGATCATTGGGGATTTTATAATAATAACACTACATCACTAAGCGGCCAAAGTTTTGCTAATTTATCTACGGCAAGAGCCACAAACTCTTCTTTAGTAACAAAGGGACTGCTTCAAACTGTAACTTATCCTACCGGAGGAAAAACTGTATATGTTTGGGAGGCAAATAAAGCTGCAAGTGTTGTTGCCAGCAGTAGACAGTCTATAGTTCCATTTACGCCAGGTTATGTGGGTGGCTGCAGAATAAAGGAAATTCAAAATTATCCAGACGCGGCGCTTCCAGCTTTTTTGAGTACAAATTATTTTTATGTGAAAAACTTTGCAGCGGGAACAGATCCTTTAACGCTTCCCTCGAGTGGTATACTTAATGGAACACCGAAATATACATTTGACATTCCTTCCCGGTTAGGTAGTAACAACCAGGTTACCGTTGCATACAAATTGGAATCAGTAAACAGCTTGGTCTCTTATAGCTACAACGGGGCTTCTTCGCACGTTGGCTACTCAGAAGTCATTGAGCAAAAGCCTGACAAGTCCTACACCAAGTACTCATTTTCAAATTTCGACGCCGATGTAAATGGAAACTCCCATTGGGATGAACAGCCGGGAGTAATAGGTTGGCTACTTGGAGGATCAGAGGATGGTTATGTTACTATGTCGTCTCTACAACTAGAAAGGGGAAAGCCTTTAATGACTTCAGTATATCGGAGTGACAATATTTTATTGGAAAAGACGAATTTATATTACCGTACCGATGCTGCTAGGTTTACCAATTATCTCAAAATGTACGATTTAAGAAATTCTTTAGGGTGCAGTGACTATGCATCACTAATACTTGCATCAGCCTATAAAGCTTTTAATTATAATTATTATGTTGTAAAAGAGGTAAAAACCGATTATGACATCAATGGCACAAACCCTATAATTACCACAAGTGACTATGAATACAATGCCACCAATCAGTTAAATAAATCAACAACCACAGTAAGCAATGGCAGAAAATTGATTACAAAGTATTTGTATCCATCTGATTTTACCATTACTACTGCGCCAACTTTCGAAGTACTTGCTCTTCAGTCTATGAAGACTAAAAACATTATTGCTCCTTTCGTGGAAGTGCAAACAATACAAGAAATTAATGCTGTTCAAACGCTCCTTAAAGGTGGAGTTATTAAATTTAAGGATTACGGTAGTGGTCTTATTAAACCAGCGGAAGAACTTGAAACAGAATTGGCTGCTCCATCAACAGATCTTACTCAATGTTCGGTCAATGCATCAAACCAATTTGTCTACAACACAGCATACAAATCTAAAATTTTATACGACAGCTATGAAATTACTGGCGGTATTACGCAGTATCATAAAAAAGACAATATCAACAGTTCTATCATATACGATTATAAAACAAATTATCCTATTGCAGAAGTAATAAATGCCACGCAGCCTGATATTGCCTATACTTCCTTCGAAGCCGATGGTAAAGGTAACTGGACTTTCATCGGTGCAGCTGTAGCCGATGCTACGGCACCAACCGGCAATAAAGTGTATAACCTTAGGGGGGGGAATATTACCAAAGTCAGCCTCAATAGTTCGATCACTTACATTATTTCATATTGGAGACCTGTAGGTTTATCTGCACTGATAATTACCGGCACGCAACCCGGATATCCGGTAACTGGAAGAATTGCTAACGGGTGGACATTCTATGAACACAGAGTTTCAGGAATATCTACTGCTACACTCACCGGTACCGGGATGATTGATGAAGTAAGGTTATATCCTTCTGTTGCCCAGATGACTACTTATACATATTCAACGTTAGCAGGAATGACCAGTAAATGTGATGCAAATAATAGAATTGTATATAATGAATATGATGGGTTTGGCCGTTTGGTTTTGGTAAGAGATCAGGATAAAAAGATTCTCAAAAAAAATTGCTATAACTATAATGGTCAGCTTGAAAATTGCAACATTTACTATAATGAGGTAGCAACAGGCTCATTTACTAAAGCCGGCTGCGCTAGTTGTACTAATAGTTCAAGTATAGTTTATACTGTTCCGGCAAATATGTACCTGTCAACGTATAGCCTAGTTGAAGCAAATGCAATGGCTCAAAATGAAATTAATTTAAATGGCCAAACTTATGCGAATACAAATGGCGTATGCGTTACAAACGCACCGGCTGCAATTAATTCTAATAATTCATCTACAACGGATGTTTCTGTTACCTTATATAATACCGGCACTTTTACAAACTATTATTACACAGCAGCAATAGGAAGGAATAGCCAAGCACCCTCTATACCGTGTGGCAATTATAATGTATCAATGTCCCCATTTAATTCAGGTGCATATACCTTTTATATTAACGGATATTCAACACATGCCAGCAGTACAGTTAATTTTAGCAATATTTTATTAAACGGCGGGATTTTTATATCTATCAGTAATTAAAATAATATTATGAAATACCTTTTGATTTTGTTATTTTTTATAACAGGTCGGTCATTTTCGCAAACAAGTCTTTTTGACATTCAATTGCAATCTTTAGATGGGAATCTTATCCAAATGAAAGATTATAAGGGTAAAAAAATAGTTGTTTCCGTTGTAAGTCCGGTTATCCTTCAAAGCTACCTATTGGCCTTTTTAGATTCGTTGCAGTTAAGCAATCCTTCAGTTATTGTAATTGCTGTTCCGGCAACTGATTTCAGGGGTATTGATGATTCCCTAAAAATAGAAGCATTGAAGGAAAATAATACGTCGCATATTATTGTTGCAGCAGCCGGTAAGGTAAAAAAGTCAAATGGCATTAAACAAAACAGGCTTCTGCAGTGGCTCACCAATTCTTCGCAAAATAACCACTTTGATGCAGATGTAACGACAGATGCCCAATTATATATAATAAGTGAATCAGGAGTTTTATATTCTGTATTAGAAAAAGAAACACCGGTTTCTTTAATAAATCAGTTATTAAAACAGCCGGATGTAAAACAATGATTTTGTTAATATTTTTACTTTAATAATTAATAAGATATGCCTACAAGTATTTGTATAAAAAAAGTAATTGGGCTAGTCCTTTTTTCAGTCATACTATCCACGGCTGTATTTGCGCAAACTGCCCGAACAGTCCCAGTTGATTATACTTCAGCTATTCCCAAAAATTATGTACGTATTTGGGCTGCGACAGCTCCACAGCCAGACCCCAATGCGTTATTAACATCTGGGTTAAGAGAGGTAATACAAACTACGCAATATTTAGACGGGCTTGGCAGGCCTTTGCAAACTGTTATTAAACAAGGATCTTTAATTACCAGTAGTAGTAGTGCGATTGATTTGACAAGCATGGTAGAATACGATGCTTTTGGAAAAGAGACGTATAAATATTTACCATCTCCTGCAAACAATACAGGTTCTAATGCTTCTATAACAGATGGAAATTTTAAACTTAATCCATTTGCTCAACAGGCTGTATTTTATAATTCCATCAACACATTTTCACCCTTATCCAATCAAAATGAAACTTTTTTTTACGGGCAAACAACGTTTGAAACATCCCCATTAAACCGAAAGCTGGAAACTGCTGCTCCGGGTAATAGCTGGACAGGTACGATGACAAATCCCACTGAAGCAACCCGTAGGTCTGTAAAGATGAAATACTATACTAATACAGCTACAGATGCTGTAAGAATATGGATTGTAACGCCAGGAGCACCTGGAAGTTTCAGTACGTATTCAAGTTCAGGCACTTATATTACGGGCCTATTATTAAAAAATATTTCTGTAGATGAAAATGGTAAACAGGTAATTGAATTTAAGGATAAGGAGGGAAAAGTAATTTTAAAAAAGGTGCAGCTAACCGCCTCAGCCGATGATGGAACAGGCAGCCCCCATCCCGGGTGGTTATGTACCTATTACCTGTACGATGATTTAAACAACCTGCGCTGTATAATACAGCCTAAAGGGGTTGACTTAATTCAGCCAGGCTGGGTATTAACAGACCCCACTATTATTGCAGAACAGTGCTTTATATATGAATACGATCAACGCAACCGGATGATAATAAAAAAAGTGCCGGGGGCTGCAGAAGTTTACTTGGTGTTTGATGCAAAAGATAGGCTGGTAATGGCACAGGATGCCAATATGCGGGCTTTAAATAAATGGATGGTAACATTATACGATGCATTTAGCAGGCCTGTACAAACCGGATTGTTATTAAATACATGGGATGGCAGTAATAAAGTATTCGCGTTGCGCCTTAGTGATGGTGCTGCTAACACGGCTGATTACCCTTTTTCCAGCACTACCACACCAGTAACTACATATTGGGAATACCTTAGTAAAACAGGATACGATGATTACAGTACCATACCTGTTGCAAGCCAGCTTAACCAAGCTATAGACCCCTCTTACAATACTTACCTTACCGGATCTACCACATTTCCTGATTATGCTGTTGCAATGTCAGCTTCAGCGTCTTTACAAACAAAGGGCATGGTAACCTGGACCGAAACAAAAATACTGGGGCAGTCAACTTATATTTATACAGTTAGCATGTATGATGAAAAAGGCAGGGCAATACAGCAAAAGAGTAAAAACATAACAACGGGTACAGACATTATCACTACTCAATACACGTGGTCGGGACAGCCATTTATAATTGTGCAGAAGCAGGAAAAAGCAGGTGCGCCTGCACAAATAAATATTGTAGTTTCTAAAATAACCTATGATGACCTAGGAAGAGTAATTCAAACAGAGAAGCGGATACAAAACAGTTTTGTAAATAGCAATACCATGTCTGCATACAGCACTGTATCCGCGTTGGAATACGATGCACTAGGGCAGCTAAAAAAGAAGAAATTAGGCAATAAACCCGGCGCTCCGGGAATTTCACTTGTCAACCTTGATAATGAATACAATATTCGGGGATGGTTGCTATCGGTTAACAAAAGTTACATTACTGCTGGCACCAATACTGACCAGTATTTTGGTATGCAGTTAGGGTATGATAAAGATGGGGCATTGGGTACATTTACTAATAAGCAATTTAATGGTAATATTGGCGGAACCATCTGGAAAAGTGAAGGTGATCAGCAAAAACGCAAATACGATTTTAGTTATGATGCTGTAAACAGGTTGCTAAAAGCGGATTTTAATCAGTACTCTGGATCGGCGTTTGATAAAACAGGCAACGTTGATTTTTCTATGCAGGTTGGAGATGGATCAACGTCCACCTCGGCCTATGATGCCAATGGAAATATTAAAGGGATGAAGCAATGGGGACTGAAGCTTAACAATAGCCCGGTTATAGATGATTTTACTTATAATTATAAAAACAGCGAAACATCCAATAAACTATTAGCCGTAACAGAAAGTGCAGCTATCAACACTACAGATAATAAATTAGGTGATTTTACGGATAAGAACCGCACATTGGATGATTATGATTATGATGCTAACGGCAACCTGATGTATGACAAAAATAAAGCCATTGCCTCAATTACTTACAATCACTTAAACCTGCCAGGGTTAATTTCAATTACTGGCAAGGGGTCCATAACTTATACTTATGACGCAATGGGTAATAAGTTAAAAAAAGTAACCAGCGAAAGCCCTGGTACGGCTAATGGCAATAAAACAATTACTACAACTGCCAATTACATTAACGGCTTTGTGTATGAAAGTAAAACTACTGTGCCGGCCAACAGCCCCATTGATGATTATACGGATGTCTTACAATTTATGCCGCAGGAAGAAGGCAGGATACGTTATATTAAAACTAGTAGCACCCTCGCCTACGATTATTTTATAAAAGATCATTTGGGAAATACCAGGATGGTATTGACAGAAGAAGCGCCAACCAACTATTATCCTGCAGCAACTCTGGAAGGAGCATATGATGCCAGCACCAATAGTATGGTGAATTATGAAAAAACTTTCTACAATATCAACTCCGCATATATTACGTCGGAAACTTCGATAGCTTCCTGGCCAACAGAAACGGTTGCCAATACAAAGTTGTATTATAATAATAACCAAAGTCCTGCTTCCAACGTTGCCCCGGTATCGCCGCCCAATTTATCTTATCCTGCTTCTTGTACACCTTTACAAACTGATGGAAGTGCCAAATTATACAAGTTAAATGCTACAACCAATAGAACAGGATTGGAGTTTATGATAAAAGTTATGGCCGGAGATAAAATAGATATTTTTGGTAAATCTTATTTCTTAAATACTGCCACAGTTAATAATGCCAATTCTACTGTACTTGACATTGCAACATTAATGGCCAATATGTTATTGTCGCCAGCCAACGCAGCTGCAACTAAAGGGATCACTTCAACTCAACTGACAACAATCAATTCAGGCCAGGTTCCAGGTAGTTTTTTCCGGGGCGCCAATGGAGAAACAACTACCATTCCAAAAGCATACATCAATTATATTTTGTTTGATGATCAATTTAAATATGCAGGTGGTGGCGCAAGCAGAGTCAGCACCAGTGGCCAAGTTAAAGATCACTGGTATGTGGATGGAGCACAATTGTCAAATATTCCTGTTACCAAAAATGGGTATATATTTGTATACGTAAGCAATGAGAGTAATCTTGATGTGTTCTTTGATAATTTGCAGGTGATCCACAAGCCAGGGCCGATACTGGAAGAAACGCATTATTATCCGTTCGGGTTGACAATGGCGGGGATTAGTTCTAAGGCGGCAGGGAAATTAGAGAACAAGTACGGTATAACTGGGAAAGAAAAGCAGAGTAAAGAATTTAGTGATGGCAGCGGATTGGATGAATATGATTTTGGCGCAAGATTTTATGACCATCAGATTGGACGATGGAATACTATAGACCCTCATATAGCAAACTATTACTGGCTAAGCCCCTATAATTATTGTAATAATAATCCGCTTAAATATTTAGATCCAAGTGGAATGGATCCGGAGACATCTACTAAAGAAAAACCAAAAGATTTAAGTGAGGTGACGGTTGTTGCTAAGCCTAAGCCAAATAATTCCTTAGCAAATAGAGGATTATTTTGGGCAAATAGTGCCAGCACTCCTACAGCCAGATTAGGGATGAATCGACAGGAAGTCTATCAGCAATCCAGGGGTAATGGATTTAGCCAGTCCGCCATGACAAACGCCTGGAGAAAAAAAGGAATAGATGATGACGATCTGGCTAGATTTGAAAGGGGTTACCAAGCTGAGGTTGATTACCAGAATATGTCGTTGATAGCCGTAGGCTCAATTGGAGCTCCTCTTGCTGCGATAACGGGAATAGAGTTGATTCCTATTGCTAGTTCAGCTTTATCATCTGTGGGAGCTACAATAAACGTGACTGTAACAGCGGCAAATTCAGCCTTAACAACAGCAGGTATAGAAACTTATACTGGACTTAATTTAGCAAAGAACTTTTTGGTAACACAAATTGGAAATACAATTGTGAGTTATGGCCCTGCTACAATGATGTTTAGTTCCAATTTAATGAATGTTATGGATAAAGGGTACAATTTTAATATAACTGCAAATCATATCTCTGCAACCTTATGGGTCATTGCCAGTCATTTAAATATTGAGAGTTTACCATCTTTTCCTTTTAAACCGAATCCATAAAACAATGACCATTGTAGAGGAAGTAAAAAATAAGTATGTATATTTCTTAAAGGAAACTCCTAATAGAAATAAGTTCTATCATTTAAAAAGTATTGAAAATTTTATGCTGAGTTTTGATGAGTTCGGCTCTATGCATACTAAATATGAAGCTGCAAATATTTTGAATGAATACTTTGACTATGTTATAGCAAATGAAATAAGTAATGAAAAGGATTGTAAGTATTTATTTTTTACTTTTATTGAACCTATTGGTAATATATATAAAAGGGATTTAGGGTTTAGTTTTTTATTTACCACACCGACAATTATTATTTATTTTATTCCTACTATTTTTCTAATGATTTATTTAAAATTTCCTTTTTATTTAACTCTATCCATTGCCACTGTGGGCATATTCCTTTTTATAAAGGTTTTAAAAAAAAGAGAAAGCAAAAAAGTATTCGGATATAGTTGGTAAAATAACCCCCCATTGGCGCAAGGGTATCGGGTGGGTAAATGAGTATTGGTAATCCTTGTGCCTTGCAGTTACTGTATTGGTAGATTTATTGAATAAAGGTTTAAATAAAAAGTACCATGAAAGGAATTTATACAGTATTGTTATTAATATGTTCAAATATTTTTATGACGGTTGCATGGTATGGTCATTTAAAATTTAAGGAATTGAGTTGGTTTAATAATCCCGGATTGGTAAGTGTTATTTTAATAAGTTGGGGAATTGCACTTTTTGAATATTCGGCGCAGGTTCCCGCAAACAAAATTGGTTTTATTGAAAACGGGAGCCCATAGAGTCTATGGCAGTTAAAAGTAATTCAGGAAGTCATAACCCTCGTTGTATTTACAATTTTCACGCTTATCTTTTTTAAAAATGAAACTTTCAGAATAAATTATTTAATCGGTTTTGGATTCCTGGTTCTTGCAGTTTATTTTATTTTTAAAAAATAACGCAGTAAGATTTCCCTTCTATTAATTACAGTAAATACAGAAATTCTACAAATCATATTCTTGTTTTAGTACTCATAATAAAAGATGATAAAGAATTAATGTAATATACGTAGTCACTAAAATATCGTTTACTGGAGCAATCACTATAATGACTGATAATTCATAAATTTTGTTTTTTGTTGTTTACGATTTCTGGGGAAATTTCTCTTAGGCCTGACGATTTCTGTGATGTTAATATGCATTTTATCAAAATTTTCTAAACATTGATTAATTTTAGTAAATTTTCAAATCTTAATAACAACAAACCTCATTAAGTTCACAAATTTATCATTTGTAATAAGCATTGGATAATAACAACTTATTTTTTATTTTTAGTTTAATTTATAAATGCTCATTTATAGATAGATATGAAAAAGATAATATTGAATAAAAAATTTGTCTCAACCTATTATAACAATAGTTCGGTAAGTTTTGAGATGTGACTAAGTGTAAAACTTATTTAGCGTTTTCTGGAGGACACTATTTAAAAATATTCTATTTAACATAAGGTTAATTATAGGACTTAATTATAAATATATATTAAATTGATTATCAAATATTTAAATAATATATGTTTACTTTTCGTCGAAAGTAATTAACACTTTCGATACTGAATTTATTACCTCGCAATTACAGTCACTTAAATTTTGATGATGTTACTATGAACTTCTGCCCAAATCCAATTTCTTCTTAAACCATGTTGTGCTTCCAAAACTTTGAGTTTTCCAACGGCTTCTGCTACATGCAATTTTGAAAGAGCAAATAGCGATTTGTTCAACTCTTCTTCTTTTGCTTCATTTACTTGTGGCCAACTTTCTTCTGGAAAAGCAAACATTCCGCTACCTAAATCCGATGGTTTGGCCAGTTGCAGTAATTCCTGTAATTCAGGATATTTTTTTGGAGCATTGGCATAATGCTGCCAAACATATTTCCAGGCATTTCTTTGTGAGCCTAATTTTTCGGCTATTGCTTTTATGTTTTTGTGATCCGGTTCAAAATCATATTGTGATTTACAAAGATTGAAAAACACATCTTTTCTGCCCTGATCCATGCTAGATAAAACAATATCGCCTTTACTCATCCATTTTAGTATGTTTGGAATAATGTCAGGAAATAATTGATTGTTCAAATAACCTGCATCAACTATTGCTTTGCCAAATAATACATCAGGGTCCTGAAATATGGAGGGTAATGCTTTTTTTAAGGCTTCTTTGGTAGCCACATCTTGTGCCACTTTGATGCCTAACCCATTGAGAGGATTTTGTAAAAAAGCAAGTATCGTCCACTCCCTGCCATTTTCCTGGGTAAAAACAGTGCCGGTATATTGATACTCTATTAGAGGTTGAAAATCTAAACCAGCATTCTGAATATTCTTTAAATCGTTTTTTGAAATGCCTGGCAGATAAATAATTGGGATTTCTGTAATAGCCCAATCAGCTTCCGGCAATGTTTGAGCTATCATACATTTTAGCCAGATGGCAGGGCCTTGTTTTTTTGATTGATCATAAGTGCCATAAATTAACAAGGCTGGAAATAATTCCTGTAATATGGGAATAACAGCACCCAATTGCATTTCAGGATCGGGCCAAAGAATTACCTCCGGCTTTACCATAATATTACCATTGTGCTGTTTAGCCTGGTTTATTGCTTGTACCACTTTATCGTATATACTTACTCTCATTAAATAATTACTTACTAATAATTAATTGCACGTTTAATTTGATTTAATCTTCTTCTGTCAAACCAATATCTTCTAATGATTCCTCTAACTCTACTTCTTCAATAATATCAACTTCATTAAATTCACTAAGGTCAACATACCACCTTTCCATAGCCCATTTATTTATTAACTCCCTTCTGTGTTGAATTTTTTCAGGCGTCCAGTCACCATACTCTGTCAAAACTCTTTCCTGGCTCAAACTACTGTTTGCATAACATGGCTTTTCCTGGCCGGGAGTCCCTTTTTTTCTGTCGAAGCCTAAATTTCTATAACTGCTATTATTATAAGTGAGACATAGATTCCCAAGGTCATGTGTAAATAATTTTACCTGATCTGGAGTAAATCTTTGTGGCCAGTAATTTTCATCGTCTTCACTGGTTTGTGGTAGTATGTGTTCGATTGAATTTTCTAAAGCTTTCTCTGTAAAATAAGACCAAGTGACAGTTAAAGGATCACCTCCTGAAAGAAACTCTTCATATTCATAAAGGAAATATTTTAAAGCACCCAATGATACCAATTGTTACTTAGTTGGTTAAATTTCCAAAAATTAGCAAAAAGAGCAGGAGAAGAATGCGCATTTAAAAGCCACTTTAAATTGAAAAGAATTTTTGGGTAACCAATTTTTTCATTGTACAGTTCAAAGGCAACTTTTAAAATTGAAGATTGGCCGGTATCTGCCCTTTTACCTTCCATATTGTAAACCCGAAAAGCAAATTTTTCAATTAGTTGCACCAATTCTAAATAGAGAACTGCATCGTTAGCATACTTCAATCGGCAGGCCATTAATATAGATCTGAATGATGCAATTGTTTTTGTACGCAGTAATTTTGTGCTATAAAAGATCACTGATCGTTTTTGGCCAGCATCGGCAAAGGCGTTGAACGCCCCATTTCTTTCTGGTTTTTCAAGATCGGCAAAAGCAATTGAGGCTTCATTTAATGATCCAACATAAGTATTCAATTCATTGAATAAATCAATATCTCTATTTCGATATGCCTTTAAACTATATTTACTCTTTATTGATTTGCTACCATCCCAGTCTTTACGATTGTAATTAGAGAACATTAGCCAATGAGCCCTTAAAAACTGATTCTCCGAGTCTGTACCCAGACCAGCTGACATAAATCGCTGATATATATCAGACCAGGTTTTATTTACAAGAGTAGCAAGTTCGCTACTTGTTTCAACTGTTATCTTGGTAGTTAAATACAGCAGGTAGTTTTTTACTTTTTCCAGTTCTGTTAAATCCTTTCCCCTGTTGTTCATCACTTCAAAAATCACCCCAACTTCTGCAGCCTGATCCACAATGTAGATGCCCACTTTTAGCCGTTGTATAACCTTATTGTAGAATTCAATTAACCAATTATAAAAGTTATCTCCTACTTCAGTTTTCATTGAATGTAGATATTCATTGAAGGTTTTTTTTGCAGTTGCTAATCGCTGATGTGATCTGATAGTTGCTCCGGTAACACTTGGCATTCCCAATATATCTGTTTTAAAGAAATCTCTGCAATCAGCATTTAGGGTTAGCTTAAAAAAGGAATTGTTGTCACTAAGGCGGGTAGCAAATAAAAATTTCTTTGTGATACCATTTGCAAGCGTTTTATATTCTGCCTGCATGTCAAAATAACTTTGGATAGACTGAAGTAAAATTACAATACTAGTGATGCGTTGCTGACCATCAACAATATCGTAACCAAAATATTTTGATCCTTCATTATCCAATATTTCTTGACTGTTGGAGTGAAAAACAACAGTTCCAGTATAATGATTGAATGTTGGAGGAAGCAAATCCAAATCATCCAGCAAATCAACACAGTGCTGTTTTTCCCAGGCATAACCACGCTGATAATCCGGGATTGAAAAAAATCGGCCTGCAAAAATTTCTTCAATTGAGTAAACATTTTTTTCCATGAAGCTTAAGTTTTATGGGTGTTGTTATTTATTTTTCTCTTGCATTCCTTTTTTCTTCCAAACTTTTATGCAAATCATTATCCCTTACTTCACCCCAAAAAGAACCTGGAGGATTCTTTCCTCTATCCACACCCCATTTAATATTTGGTTTCTTTCGCAATACATCGGCTGTTATGAAAGGGCGAATGTTTAGCCGAACGCCATCATTCAAATCAGGCTCCCAACCAATGGCTTGTTTATCTAAAGACTTCCAACGGACAAATATGTCGTAAGGGTTTTCGCCTTCAAGAATGGCTTCGAGTTTTTCTTTGAGTTTGAGGGTGGCACTTAACAAACCTTCTGCGCCACTTTCACCGGATTTCTTTTTGGCTTCGCATTGGCGAATCCAATCGCCGAGGTAAGTGAAGATGAGGCGCTTTAGATTTTCCTTATCGAGTTTGTGATAATTTACCAGGGCAGCAAAACCATCCTTGCGGCCATCCCAAATATGCCAGATGAAAGGACGATTTTGAAACAACTTGTTGTGCTGTTCAAAAAACTCTTCTCGTATCCAATCTTCTAAATTGGATTTCTTAGAGCCTTCTCTGGTGAGCAATTGACTGATGGTGTTATTACTCCATTCTGAACCATAAACTTCCTGTAAATAGCAACGCAACCTTTCTGACGCACCTAACTCACCATTCACCGGTGGAATACAAAGAATACCATCTTCATCAGTTAAGACATCAAAAGCTTTTATTTGTTGTACCAATACTTTCGCTTCGTCTGCCAACTCCATTTCGCAATCATTTTCTGCCGGCCAGCGATAACCTAATAAACGGCTAACTGCAACTTGTAAAGAATTATTTGCTTTAGCTGGATGCCCATGAAATAACCATTGAGTAGGGTCATCACTAAAGGGTTTAGGAAGGCCATTAGGATATTTTTCTTCGGCTACTTGTTTCCAATATTCTAAATCGAAAGGAACCTTAACTAATGTTGCGTTTGTGACGTTTTTCTTCTTATCAATTTTTCTTACTTCTTCGTTATAATTCTCTGAGTTGCAATATGCCCATACAGCAATTAAATTCTTTTCGTCAATAGGAATAAGTATTGCAACGTTGCTATCGAAATAATTTCCATTGTATAGGGTCGGATACAAATTTCCCATTTGACTAACAGCTATACCTTTTTTACCCCAAGCTTGATTGCCTCTCATATCTGCGCTATGCAATCTTTCTTTTAATTGAATTGCTAATTTTTTTAACTGTCCCTGACCTTTTTCCCACAATATAATTCCTGATTTCCCAGAAAAGTAGGATCTGCTACTAATAGTTGATTGGAGATACTCCCAACTCGAAGATAAAAATGCTACTTCCCAGAATAGCGCATTAAATCTTGGAGTGTCACCATTCAGGATGCCTGCGAAAGATTTAGCACAACTCTCCAACTTGGCGAAACTTGTATCTCTCCTTTGAAGAGTTATTCTAGCTTCAATATCATTAAGTAAATTGTTTCTATCAATAAGAACTAATTTCTCTGTTTTGGATTTTACTGCATTTTTATTTGGCCCAGTTACTTTACTTAAATCGAGGCTATAAATATCCCGGTTTATAGAATTAAAAACAGTCAAAATCACATCTGAACCGATGGTTTTTTGAAAAGGATTAGCCCCAAGTTCATTAATTAATCTTATTCTATTTCTTCGTAAAAAAAATGTCCGCAATTTTTTTTACGAAGTTTGGTACAACCAATTTTTGGGTGATACAGCTCCTATAGTGTTGTTATTCGTAAAACTTTCAATTCTAAATAAAAATGCAGTGGATAAATCGGCTTTACCTTCTCCTAAGTATCCAAATCCTTTAATTAGTTTTTCATAAGCCCCTGCAGTTGTCAACAAAGTAATTACACCGTTTTTTGTTTTGACTGTAAGCTTTTCCTACGGAGACTGCATTTTGCATTGAAGGGATTATAATACTCAATAGGCTTATGCTTCGTAAAATACAAATGCCCCGTGAGGGGCTTTGTTGTTGTTATAATTTCCATTCTTATCAATCCCTTTAGTAAACGCCCGGCACAGGAAGTCCGCCGCACCTTGCCCACCCCTTCTACGCCATCGGAAGTAAAACAAAAGCGTTACAAATGATCTGCTGAGATACTTCCAATTATACCCAAAGCAAAAGCTATAAAGGTTAGTAAATAGAATACATAAGTTAATTTATTTATTCTATTAATATTCTTATTTCCTGTGTGATTTTTAGGAGACAGCAGAAATAGTGATAAAAATATATAAGGTAATATTTTTCCACTGGCATAGGCCAAAATATAGCTTTTATCTGGGTTTTCAGATTTATAGTATACATATACTTTAATATTAAATATTAATACGGCGCTAATACCAATTAACGGTGCAAGCATATTGCTTATTATATTCATTTTATTCGTTTGGAATTAATTCATATGTTTTTGATAAAACCACATGGGTGGCATCGGAATGAGTAGGTGCAATCACTGCACTACCTCCATTATTTGGCATTTCAATTTTTAAAGATGTCGTCACTCCCAAAACAGAGCCTAATTTAATATCCCACATTGAAAATGAATATTTAGTATCTCCAACTTGCTTTTGACTTTTAGAATCTATTTCACACTCTGCTTCTATAAATGGGATAGTATATTGCCTTGCATATGATTCAGGGTCCAAAGTTTTGCCGGATTGGCTTTCAGCACTAACACCTGTGCCAAATCCTGCTACAGCAAAACTTCCTCCAGTTGTAGATTTTTTAGAATTTAGAACAAATTTGGTATCCTCAAACCCAAACAACATTTTTTCATGTACCTGTGAACTTGCATCAAACCCAATCCCAAATAGCTCAGCTTTTACAGCCAAATTGTTCAAACTTGTTGATCCTGTAAGCCCAAAGTTAAAATGTACATAACTTGACAACGGTCTATGTGGTAAAACTTTTGTGGGGCTTTTGCGGAATCCAAATCGTGGCTTGGGACGATTCTTATCAGAAGTACCTTTTTCGCTACCTTTCTTTCCATCCGCTTCTGTCTTAGCGCCCAGTGCGCTAATATTCGAAGAACTCATAAAATCCTCTGATGCCCTGCGCTCCCCTGAACGACCAGCACCTGTCGGGTCATTGTCAATTTCGTTTGGCGGAGGTCCTCCCATTACTTGCCCGCTGGTGGCTGCCATTCCATCAGGATCAATAAGTATTATTGGATTATCGAAGGTATAATTATAAGGGCTCCACTTCCTGCTCTTATCCGCAAGGGGGTCAATCGAATGCCATACACCCAGTTGCGGATCTAAAAATCTGGCACCGAAATCGTATTCTTCCAAACCGCTACCATCACTAAATTCCTTTGATTGTAACTCCTTTCCTGTAACCTTATATTTATTCTCAATCTTTCCGGCTGCTTTGCTGCTAATTCCCGCCATCGTCAACCCGAATGGATAATAATGCGTTTCTTCCGTTAGTGGCCCCCTGGTATGAACTACCTGCAAATTATCAAAGAACACATCAATATTACTCTCGTTACTGCAATATACATACAAGTATCCATTCCTGCCAATGTTTACTACTCCATGATGACTTTTTACAGCATCCGATGTAGCACTCACCAAATCAAAGTTGCTTTGATTACCCGTTAAAACAGGCTTAAACTGTTCATCAAACAAAATCCAGTTTATATATGCTTTTGGCACCGAGCCGGGATTGGGTACACTACCAAGCCAGTTATTGAGACCAGTAGTTGTTGGGCCAGAGGCGTTCAATGCCGCGCCGGTGGCACCCTTGCTAGCTCCGGCCACAGCGGAAGTCCCTGCAAAAGCGTTGATGAATGCATCTAATGCAGATGTTATATTATATGTGTTGGTTGGAGTTTGCGATACATTTAAATGATAAAATGATTTACCAAAAATATCCACTACATCACCACTCATAACCCTTAACGAAATACCCAATCCGGTTTTATCGCCGGTGTTGCCATTGAGCTTATATACAATTGCACTGGTTGCCGTAGTATTGGAATAAGGATTGTTATTGTAAGGTGGGTTACCATTGTTATTGGCATAATTGTTTCCGGTAGTGGTAGCCCAACTGGCTATCCTGCTGGTACCGATGGTATCTGCAAGATTAATATTATAATAGTTCTTTTCGGTACTCAATGAAGCTGCGACATTTTCCAGGGTTGCTGCCGGATAAGTATCCTGCTGCCTTTCGTCTGTCAATACCACCCTGATATTACCCAGGTGATCTTTTTCAAAATAATCATAGTACATGGTATCACTATAATTTGCCCTGCGTGGCCTGATGCGGCCTTCTTCATGCCCTGTAAATTGTAACGTGTCATTCTGATAAACAAAGCCCGATACATAATCTGTACGGGTAGTTTTATTCGGCGTAACGGTAAGGTCCACCGTTGTCTTATTCAATTTATTTCCTCCTGCATCGTAGGTATAAGTAATCGTTCCTTTTCCTGTTACCGTAATTAAGCTGGGTAGGTTAAGATGGTTGTACGTGATGGATGCTATATTTTTATTGTTATCCTTATTCAGGTTGCCATTACCATCATACCAATAATCCTGCGTTGCATTGTTATTGATTTCTGTAAAGTCGCCCAAATGTGCGGTGGTATCGTTTACCCTGTCTGTTACATAATTCAGTTTATTGCTGGTGGTATTGTAACTATACAACAAGCTATCAATGAGTGACGAGGTGCTAAGCTTAACACCCATCTGGTTCATTTTGGTAATGTTGCCATTATCATCATAGCCCATTGACCGCAGGCTAAAATCAAGTCCGGCACTTTGGTTCCAGCCGCTGTTGTTCTGGGTAAAGTCTCCTTTCAGTAAGCGGTTAACATTGTCGTATGCAAAGCCAAAAGCTCTTTGCTCTCCATCGCCTTTGCTGCGCCAGCGCACGCCAGCTATATTTCCGTTGAATTGCGAATTGTTAAACCCAAAGTCATAATTCAGTTCTTCGCCAAACCAGTTTATGGCGCTGTTTTCACTTCTTGCATAGTCTTTATTAATTCCCCGTAGCCAGCCACGTAAGTTGTAGGTATAGTTCAGTGAATCCAGAGGTGCCGTACCATAATTAAAATCAGTGAGGCTGTTTCTATAAAGGCCGATATTCTTTTTCTTTAATCTGCCAAGTTCATCGTAGGCGTTGCTCGCTATGGTGGTCTCAATGCTGTTGCCCATTTTTTTATTGACGCTAAGCAACCTGCCCCCAGCATCGTAAGCCATTTTGGTTAGTATTATGTACGCTTGCGGATTGGCGCCACTTTTACCATGCGACACCAGATTACGCAATAACCTTCCTTTAAAATCATACTGGTTGAGTAATGTATCTTTCCCACCACTATAATTGGATGCTTGAACTTCCACCACCCTCCCCTGGTCATCATAATAATTTACACTATACAAGTAATTGGACGTGCCAAGGATATTTATCTTCTTTCCAGTAACCATACCTGTTGTAACTAATGTATTTACCACTATTTGCGGATATGGAAGCACCGTATTGGTGGGCGTATAGAAGTAAGCTGTATTGGTTGTATTGGTAGTAATAAATGTTGAGCTCAATCCACTGCCACTTGGTATTACCCAGTTGTAATCATCATAATAGGTTTGGGTTAACACAGTGTTGCTGGTTACTGGTGCCGGATATAATGTACTTGTATCGCCGCGCAACTGGTGAAACGCCCTGTCTCCTGTTATCGTCCAGCTACCTGTTAAGTTAGGCCGGTTCAATGAATCGTAGTTGATGTAGAGCCATTTGCCCTGGCTCCGTAACACACTGTCCTGCGTCATAACCATTCTGTCTCTGGCATCAAATACCGTCGATACTTCTGCCGTACCTGGTACTTTTTTAACTGCCATTCTTCCTTTGGTATCGTACCAGTATTTAAAGCAGAGTTCGTCTTTTACTGTTTGGCTAAGTGTCCAGCTATTGGCCACTGCATAGTCAACCGCCAATGGTGGCATTACATAGCGCAAGCGATTAAATTCATCGTATACATAATAGGTACTCAGCCATCCCGTATAGCCATTTTTAAGCGTATCTGATAACTGCACTTTTTTAAGGATGGTTTTGCCTTCCATATCCTTGTATTCCATCGTCTTGTTCTCATGCTCGTCGGTGGTTACGATCAATACCAGCGCTGCGGCAGCATAAGATGCTGTAGTTGCAGGAGCGTCCGTTGCATTATTACCAATCGTCCATATTCTGACAGAATCGGTAAGTGCATTAAAATTATAATCGGTTCTTGCCCCTGTTGTATTGCCGGTAAAGCTTATGCCTGGTGCAGTTTGCTGTAATACCCGGTTTAGTGGCGATTTCTCGTAAACGCTATTGGCGTAATAAAAACTCTCTGTATTGGCGTACATACCGTTGTAAAAAGCAGGTTGCTGGGTGGCAGCATCAGTTTTAAATTCACCCCCGGTTGCAGCATCACTGTAGGGTAGATATTGCTGAACCGCCCTACCCAGCAAATCGTAATTTACAACGCCGGTAATTAAGTCTTTTTGTAAAGGGCTGGCCTGTTTGGCAACTGTTTGTATAGGTCTGCCCAAATCATCAAAATAAGCGGTAACCTGTTTGGCATCGGCAGTACTGGTCAATGCTTTTGCCGCGGCAACGGTTGCTATGGCGGGCTTTTCGATATCCCAGGTACGCACGTAATTTATTTTAGCATTCGTCACAGCCGGTAACACGAAATTTTTAATCGCCATGTTTGTAACACCTGGATCGGCAGTTGCCTGGGTTACGGTAGTTGGTATGTTGAGACCAGCAGTACCCGGAAGTACTTTTATCTTTAGGCTGTTGATTGCAGCACCAGTATAAGAGTAACCACTTTGTGCACTGTTGGTTACATAACGGCGATAATACGTTGTTCTGGTTAATGCCGTGGGAGTAAAGTTTTGGGTGGCACCACTGGTACAGTTTGTCCACTTTACTTCATCGTATGATTGTTGCCACTGGTACGTATAGCTTGCAACTGTACCACCCGTAGCGGCAGTACCAGTTAATACAGGAGTAGCGCCTGAATTTACAACCAATGTATATGGTGCAATAGTACCTGGGTCGTAAGGAACAACGTTAACGGATATTAATACAGAATTTGTAAGCCGGGTAATGCTGCCATTGGTAACTTCTCTGCGAAAATAAGTATTGACTGCCAGTTTAATTGGCTGGTAGTTGATACCCTGCCCATCATTGGCAACAGGCACAAAATAGCTGTTATCCAATGAATAATACCACTGATACCGGTATACAGAATCTACCCCGCCGCTCGGTGCGGTACCTCCGGGAGATGAGCCTTTTATTAATGCCGGTGCGGTATTCCACACAATGGAAGTTGAATTGCCTGATACGATAGCGCCAGGATAAAAATAGGGATGCAATGTAACTGCAATGGTGTCTGTATTAAATGTACCATTACAGTTTACCAGCCTGCGGTAATATAAATTCTGAGTTGGTGTTATTGTAAGGTCTGCGGCAGTTGCGTTTGTTATATTAGTAAAAAGGGTGTCGTTTAACGATGACTGCCATTGGTACGTAAAATTGCCGCCACAGGTGCCCCCTATAGCAACCCCTGGATACGTAGAAAGCATGGTGGAGCTGAACTGCTCTATATTTCTTCCTGGAGTGGTAAAGTAGCCGGGGTTGACGGGGATTGTATGGACAAATACACTCAACTGGTGTACTGAACCGCCTACACTGTCAATTTCGGTAATGTTATAGGTGCCTGCAGTTGACCATTTCAACTGATAATTACCGTAGCTTGAGATAGGAGTAATAAATCCATTATTACTCCATGCATACTGCCCTGATCCTCCGGTGTAATAGTAGGTGCACGTGGCTCCCGTCCATATATCTACCGGTCCGGAAATATAACTGGTTTGTGAGTAAATGGTGGCCGTATTACTCGTTGCGGAAGTGGCCCCTGCCGATGATGTCAGCAACCTGTAATAGGTGGTGGTGGTTGGCTGGTACTGGCCCGGGTTATAAGAGGAATAAATTGCTCCGGTTATATTCGTCCAGCCGGAAGTGCCGTCGGCAGAACTCTGCCATTGGTAGGTATAACACCCTTGTCCGCCGTCGCAGGGGGCTCCCGAGGGAGCAGAACTGGTCATGGTTATTGGACCCTGCGTATAGGAATTGGTATTCTGTGATCCGGGAGTGATTGTACCCGAAATAACAGCAGGAGGATTTACTGATACCGTAGCAGTAACCGTATTGCCGGTAGTACTGGAAGAAGTTTCCGTTACCTGGCGGCGATAATAGGTTGTCTGTGTGAGGCCTGCTGAAAAAGACAGGTTTTGAGTTGCCACTCCCATATCTGTCCACCCGGTACTACCATTTGGCGAACTCTGCCACTTATATACATAAGACGGAGAACAACTGGCACCGCTGGCAGGGAAACAATTAATGGTAGCGGGAGTGGCATTGTAATTGATTGTCTGGCTTGGATTGCTAATTGTGCCGACAGATAAAGAACCGGCAACTGTAATATTTAAACTTGCACTACCGGAAGGATTACTTGTCGATAAGTACACAGTACCCGTGGTTAAGTTAGAATTCCACGTAACATAAATAGTCGGCAGCGGCGTTCCGCTGCTACTGCTAGTGATCGTGCCTCCGGTTACAGACCAGCTCATGGACGTGCCTGAATTCCAGTTACCGGAAATTCCGTATGAATATTGTGTTCCACCAACAACACAGCTTGTTCCACCAATTGAGAACTGCCCCATTGCGGTGTGAAAACTGAAAAGAACAAGGGCCAGAGATATCAGTCCCGAGAAACGTACCTTCTTATTTGATTGGGTATACTTCATGTTACAATAGTTGGAATTTTGTATAGTTGGTATGGTTGGTTGTATGTTATACATTATCTGCCGGGCGGATTTACAAAAACAACAGCAATATTGGAATAGGCAATCGAATCAGATTTTCCTTCAATTGTTTTTCTTCGGTAGTAGATGTTTTGTACTACCCCTTCGGTAAAAGAAAGATTTTGTCCGGTGGCATTGTCAATAGCAGTCCAATGCATATTATCCGGTGAAGATTCCCATTGGTAGCCATATGTTGGTTCACATGCCCCTTCGGTTGCCGGGCTACACTGAATATCAGCCGGTACCACTACGGAATCAATTTTCTGAACTTCTACAGTCGTATCAACCGTACCTCCGTTTAAAGGAGCAATAAGCACGGCATTAAAGGATTGGGTTGCTCCGTCTGCAGTCACCGTGATGGTACCGGCGGAAGCACCATCCGTATTCCAGACTACCCCAACCTGTGACAATGCAGTGTCGCTGATACAGGTAGTAGTGGTGCCCGCAATCAGTCCCCCCGTGAGACATACATTTACAATGGAAGCTCCATCCTTTATACCCGTAATAGCATATTGATAGGTGGTACCTCTTGCTGCACATTGCGTACCGGTGATACTCAACTGGCAATTTCCTTTTACAGTAGCGAGTAAAAAGAGAAAAAATATTGATAACTTTTGCATAGTAAATCTGTCGTTGTTTTAATGTACTCTTTCTATCTTGATAGACTTCCGTAATTGTATTCAAATGCTTTTAAAATGTTTCCGTACTGATCTTTTATATCTATCAGCCTGTTGAAGGAATCGTATTCATACTGGCTGATCATATTGCTGGCACTACACTGACTCTTCAGTCTTAAAATAGAATCATAGCTATAGGTGGTCATTTGTGCATTTACAGGGTACAGCCGTACTTCGTCTATATACCCTGAACCGGTAATGCTGACGGTGGTTGCTGTAGCCGTAATGGTAACCTGTTTAAATGTCCAGCTTGTATTTACAACACTGCCGGTGATGCTGTTGGTTTGGGTGCCCCCTGCAATGGTTACAGTTGCGCCTGTTTTCATCCAGTAAGAAAGGATGTATTGTTTGCCGATGGTAAGTCCGGGCTTGCTTAGCGGTACCGAAGCATTGACAGTGTACACATTACTACCGGTGGGAGCCGTAGCATCAGCCACCGCGTAACTGCCTGTATATGTCCAGTTGCCTGTGGCCGCGGTTTCAAAACTGCTGTAAGATGCATCTGTTGTGGCTGAATTGTCTACAGTGGCCATTGGCATTTGAAGTTGGTTGTCCCAGATCAATGTCTGCTTTTTATCATTGGTTAATTTCTGTTCCAGGATTTTGCCAGTTGTTCCATCGAAATTGAAATTTGCTTTTTCAATAAAATTTGTATTGGGTATCAGGGTGGGCAGTTGACCACTTAAAGCAATATTTTCTCCGGCTTGGGCAGGCGTTAAACTGCTGGAAACATCCAATGCGTAAATTTTTGCAGGGTTGATAAGCGTATCCGTACCCACAGTCGCGAAGTCTTTAAACTGTGTAATAGTGCCGCTTAGTAATTTGTTATTCTTCCATAACCGGGTTGCCACGGGCAAAAGCATATTGCGGGCTTTTAGTTTGCCGAATACATTGTCTCCTGTGGCGGTATTGGCATAATCGAATGAGTAATACGATTTTTTAACCAACACATCACCCTGACTATTGATAGTTGAATCGCTTGTTTGTAAAGTATGGTAAGCACTTTCGTAGGCATATGTGGTGGTGGTAGTAAATACCTTATTGTCTTTGTAATTTTTGGTTACCGTCTGAATTAAATGGGAGATACCTGTATGAAGTTTATAAAAAGCCATGGCATCGTTATAATCGTAGTAGTTGCCTAACGTAGATGTATTTTGAGTATTCCGTAAACTTCTGAATAATTTAAAGCCCCTGATCCATTTTGTTTCATCAACAACCTCTGCATATTGATTATTGATATTTTGCAGCAATACCCCAGTGGAATCATAAGTCTCCTCACCCATATTACGCCCTCTCCGGAAATCAACCTGCAATGGGGCGAGGGGCCAGTACATGCTGGAAACAAATCCTCCATAGGCAAGGCTTGCAGGCGCAAGATCATTAAAATGTCCGCTACCAAATATGCCTGATTGAAAAACATTTCCGCCAGACCAGGGCTGTACAGAAGCAGTTGCAGTATAATTATTTATGCTCAACCTGGCAGTCTCCATTGATCCGTCTGCCATAAAATAATGCATCTTATATCCCCCTTCCCCTTTAGGACCGAAAATTTCTTTTACATGACCATATCCTATATGGTTTCCTTGGAAATCCTGCAATGGCACAACACTCTGCGATTGCCGGAGCAGGCAGCGCAATGACATAAATTCTGTATAATCACCTGTGCCGTTGTATGAAAAAAACATCGCAGCCAGGGGAGAGTAAAATTCGTTGTGTGTTTCAATTAAATATTTTGGATTATTGTATAGAACACCTCCGTCACCGTAATCATATAAGTGTACAGTGGTATCACCTGTAACATTATCAAGGGTCTTCTGCATCTTGATTCGCAACCCGCCAACCATATTAGAAGGATCACGATACACGCAGCTATGTGCTTCAAATTGAAAAGTGGTTACTACCCCTAAAGGATCAACAATCGACTTGATTGAAAAGGCTTGCATATCGGGCCATTTGGGTTCTCTGTTAGCAAATTGCCCAATATTTTGAAGACAAATGCTATGACTTACCTGCGGTGTAAAACGGTTATTCATATTACCATAATAATCATTGCTAAATCCCCAATGATCCTGGTCAAAACTCATTCGCCTGGGTAATTGCACCGCCTCCTGGTAAGTAAAAGAATAGGCAGGTTTACTCAATAAGCCATCCCCCGAAAACTCCTGTACGGAAAGCAGCTTCAATCTTTTAGTATCAGCTAAGCTGCCGTTGGTTATCTGTATGGCTCCGAGAGAAGCACCGGTAATATTGGTAGAAGTAAAATAATTGTGACTAAGTGCATATTGTTTTAAACACTGATTCTGTGAATTATACACTTTCACCGAATCCAAAGAGTAAGGTAATGGAAACGCACCTACTGCATCTAAATCCTGACGCTGCGTTTTTGCTATAAAAGAAATAGTATAATTGCGACTTTTGATAGAAGTCAATCGTTGACCGAATACAATCGTTTGAAGTGAATTCATTGGAGGCATAGTAGTCGGCAAGCAGGCAGTGCGTAAATCCTGGGCAGTATATACAGCCGTCTCCTGTCCAAGATCGCAATAAGAATAAGACTCCGGTGTATAGTTAAAAAACACGGTGTCTTTTGTGTTGGGATAGATGATTTTAGTCAGGTTCCAACTGCTTGGCTTCATAGTACCTGCATCTAAAATTCCGAGGTAATAAACCTTGTTGATTTCATAAGTACTATTGTCACCAAAATAATATTTTGCACCATCGGGGGTTGTAACAATCCATGACTGAAATATGCCCGACCCGTAGTTGACTGTTATTTTTAAATCCTGCTGTTCCAATAACTGCGGTATTTTATTTTCGTCAAATACAAATTTACCTGTGTAACCATTAAAGTTAAAAGTGAATAAATCCGGTTCAGTATCGGATCCGCCGGCTGCCAGTGACGATAAAAAATCATTAAATTTTTGTGTTTGATCAACCGTAATCTGTCCATTCTGAGGTGCTGGTAAAGTAGGCATATGTCGCAATCCCGAATCATTATAATATCCATAGGGAATGGCGTTAGGTATGCCGACTCCCTCGTCAGGCCCACCCCTGACACTTCTTATAATCATGCCACCAGCATTTAAGGCCCATCCAAGCCCCACCCATGTCGAAGTCTCCGAAACCCGTATACCACTGGCATGATAGCTTAGCGACACAGGTACTTTTGCAGCACCGTCACTTAAATCAAATATTGGCACACTGATGCCAGGCGTTCCGGTATAAAAGCCAATCGGGTAATCGACATACTTACCCAATGCTGCTGCATTTGGTGCAGGCTGGGTATAGTTTCCCAGATACCCGGACTTGGTTTGAGCACTTACATTTTTTGTAAATAGCCATACAATTAAAAACAGTAATACCTTCTTCATATTGTTGTCTAAAAATTTTTAAAAATTGTATCCTATCCTGAATACGACTGGTTGACTTACCGGCAAATGTTGATGACTTAAGAAATCATACATCAATCGTAACTGCGTTTCTTTAAACCATTTTGTCTTGATGCTTATTTTTTTGCTGATGCCTGCCAGGGCTGATTGCTGCCACGCCGTACCGGCTTTGGGTAAGACTCCTACAGCATTGTTTGGCAGTGCTGCCAGGTAGTTCATTTCCATACCACCACTTATGAAAAACTGCTTTTTTAGTTTCCAGTCCATAAAACTTCTGATGCTGGCGCCTTGGTTGCTGAACCTGATGCGATCTATACTACCCATGCCCATTTTGTAACTTCCGGCAATTCCTGCGACAGATTTTGAATTAATGCGATAACCTATACTCAATCCAATATCTGTGGTAGACGGGATTAGCGAATTGCTTTTGCCAAACTGAAAATTGCTCCCGAAATCCAACCGTTGTCTAAAAGTTTTTGTCTTCTCCATATTGGGCTTAAAATCGGGTAGATCGCCACCACCATTTCCGGCCTGCGGGTTGTTCATCAGTTTGTCTTTTAGTTTGGATAGTTGCGATTGTGCAGCCTGCACATTTTGTTGTATCTGTTGCATGGCATTTGGCCCGCCTCCACCTATCTGGGACTGGATAAGATTTTGTACACTTGCCCTGGTTTGCAGCCCCGCAAGGCTTGCCGCTGTGCCATAATTTTCAGGAATTCCAAACAATGAAGCAAGTATGCTGTTCTTTTGAACAAATTGCTGAAAAGCCGGTATCCTGTTTAGAATATCTTTTGCAAACGTTTCTGCCTTGCCAGGTTCATTAAATATTTCTTTATAATTTTTTAGTGTTTCAACGTAGTAAAAGCTTTCTTTATTGATCTTAGTGAGGTATTTGCTTTTGCCAATGTATTGAATGCTTTCGCTGATAAGTTGCTTTTTTCTTTCTTTGATGAATTGTTGTACTGCCGCAGATTTATCTTCTTCATCATTTAACTCCTGCATTTTTTTACTGGCTTTATCAAGCGGCTTCACCAATTTGGTATTGATGTTTTCCTTTTGTACCTGCAGGTATTTTAAATCCGTTGTAAGTTTATCCAGGTAGCTGTCGTATTGTGCTTTGTATTGTGAGGTGATAGCTTCGCCTTGTTTTAACTGTTGCAGCAAGGCGGTAAACGTTAACTGGTTATTGCTGAATAATCTTTCTGCCGCGGATGGATTGGCCTTTTGTAAAAGTGCGTGAATCTTATTTTCCCAACGGCTGAGTTTGGTGAGGGTCCGCTCTGTTTTGCTAGTTACCTGAGTGGTATATTTGTCTATTTTTTTATCAATGCCGATGATGTATTTTACGGGAATTTGCTGCAGGTTATCAATGGTGCTATCGGCCTTTTGAGCCAATGCAGTAGCACTTGATAACAGTAAAAAAATAAAAAGGATTAATGGCAGCTTGGGCATTTGGGTTGTTTGGATAAAGACGTATTAAGCGTTAAATGGACACAGATTTAATTACATGCAAAAGCATCTTCCTCTGCCGGGAATGGCTAAAGCATACGAGTTGATTGTAACTTGAATCTTTTATGGATGTTGTATACAGACTAAAAACAACAATAATTTTTGCTACAAAAGGGATGGCAGAAATATACGGCTGATTATAATTTGGGTTCTTTAAAGGATGTTAGATATGGACAACAAATAACTGTATTTTTTACTATCGCAAGGACGATAAAAAGTATATAACTGTTTATGGCAAAACCTCTTAGAAAATTGTTTTTTTGTAATAGGACACTTTCGGTACTGATTATATGCTAAACATAGAGAGAAGTTTTTGAACCGCCAATACTTTAATTTGAGAAGAAATTATGCTTAATAAGAAAATGTTATTGCTGGTATTGCTTCTTATGATATTTTAATTATTTCTTGTAATTGAGAAATTGAGTAGTTCTACTATAGAAAGATAGTAATTACCACATATGGTTTTGATCACTTTTATTTGAAATTAGTTTTTAAAATCAAAAGCACAGCCCTTATTGACGTACCTGCATATAGTAATCATTGTTGCCGTTTTTTAGGCGAAGTGATGATATGAAAGCCGAAAAGCATGTGAAGGGTACAATTCATAAGCTGTCATTTGTAAACCAACTGCAATTCTGTAAAAGGTCGTGATCCTAATATTTGCTTTCCCTAATTCTATTTTTGATAAATAGCTGTAGTCTATGCAACATTTGTTTGCAAGGTTTCGGATAGAAAGTTCCCTTAAAATTCTTTCGGCCCTTATTTTCTGTCCAATCCTGGACATCAGTTCGGGATCACTATACCGTTCTTTTGCCATCTCACAATTTAATCTACCGGTTTCAGATATTCAAGGGAGAATTGTCCCTATTCTAACTTCAGCTGCAACTCCCAAAATTCAAATTCACATAAACATGTTATATTTCGTTTGCATTTTTGCATTAGGCGTTAATAATACAAATTTGAATTCAGGAAAAAGCTGGGGGAAAATTAATAATTGGAATTCCCCCAGATCTCTTTTTAGTTTTCCTGGTTACATTATCTTTTTAAGGACACCCCCCTTTTCTGCGATGTAGGTTCAATTGCAGTCGTTGATTGAATTTTTTCATTCTTTTTTTCAGTCCCGATGGGATGAATTATAACCGGTTTCAGGTTAGCTTCGAAAAAACTGAAATTTTTATACTTTGGATTCATTTCCATGAAAAGAATCTGGCCGGTAGTTAACCCAACTTTTTGCAGATTGCCCCTTTCCAGGGATTTAATTAAATTATCCTTGTACTCCTGATTTTCGAGATCCTTAATCGGATACTTTTCAATGGCTTCCTTCACACTATATCCGTAATTTTCTCCGTATTTCTGAAAATTCATATTCCCAGCTGCAGTTTTTTCGCCAATGAAATCAAGGGATATAAATGCGTTGTAATTAACCTTTTCTTTCGTTTGCATATTTTTAAAGATAAACCGGCCAGCCAGCAGATTGTATGATTCTTTTGCAGTGATCCCTTTGCCTTTTTCGATGTAAAACATTTGGGAAGATTTTTCATCAAACAGCGGAGAATTTAAGGCTGCATTATAGCTATTTAGAAAGTAGCGGTCAACATCCTGCTTGCTTTTCGAGAAATTGAGATCGTAAGAAATTGTATCAGATTGTTTATTTGGCAACGGGTGATTTATTGATTCGCTCACGGTAAATTTATTATTTCCGTTTGCAATTTCCGTTGTAATTTTTTGTAAAATGCTTTCCGGAAACCCCAGATACTTTGCTGTGTTTTGTAAATACTCAATCGAGGTTAACTGTTTCATTTCGACAGGTACCATTTCTTTTAAATTTTCCATTGTAAGTTGTTTGAATTTGGTGAATTAATATGTTCGAATGATATTTTACTTATGATATACTAACCTGTTATCTGTTGAAGGTATTTTTAATCAAATCGCTTTTTTCTACAGAAAGAGCAATGTCTGAACCACGTGATTGTAAGTCGGCTTTTAATTGTTCTACCGTTATGTCAAGGTTACTGAACACATCTTTGAGCCGAATTTTATCAGCGGAATTCATTTCAAAATGGTCAATAACTAAATTAATATGCTCAATTATATTACTCTTACTTTCGGAATCTTTTCCTGGGTTTAACGTTGCAATATCTTTTTCGACCATTCTTTTTAAATCTTCCTTTATCGCTGTTTTTGCAGTTGCATTCAAATCACTGTTGTTTATTGCCGTATCTATTTTCGCATAGACTCTATCAAGGAAGGATGACTTTTCCAGCTCCTGATGCCTGCTTAATTTTCGGTCATCCAATGATTGAGCAATATTCGCAAGGAGAATATTTTCCTTTTCGTTTTTAGATAAGCCAGTTTTGTCAGCTTCTTTCGGAATAATGGTCGCCAGTGTCTTAGTCATAGCCGGACGCAAATCGGTAGAAAGTAAATCTTTAATTACTGCAGCATTTTTTTTGGTATTACCATAGACATTGCGTATTAGTGATTTGGCAAGATGTTCAAGGATTACCAATGGTGCAGCCCCGGATGCAATAAGTGCCGCATCCAGCAATGCATTGTTAACCGAGTATGTTCCCTTTTTAAATTCGATACTGACAAGATTTTTTTCAGATATTCCAGTTTCAGAATTTACATCAAGGCGAAAGTTATTTTCGCCGATTTTGACTGGTTTCCCATTGATAAAATCACTTTTTTGTTCAACAGTAAGGGGAACACCGTTAATTTTTTCGGGGCCGATTAGTTTTGTTCTATCAATGGATACATATTCGTTTGTAAGCGGATCAAGTCCAATAAATGATTCATGGATATTACCCTTTTTATCTGTCACCAGTTTAGGGATAAGGTTGTGCTGATCTTGTTGCAAATACTTGATTTCAATTTCGTTTAAACCCAAATTGTTTTTAGGAACTACATTTACCGGATGTAATTTCAATTTTGCTTTCCCTGCATTGTCCAACGCAATTGAGAGCTTTCCATTTAATGTAATTGGTTCAGCATTTTCATGTACTTTGTAACCATGAAATTGAATTAGTGCCGAGCGATTGCCTGTCTGCAAAGCCTTTAAAGTCTGCGCAGGAAGGGATAGAACGTCTTTCTTTTCCAGCCCAAGTAGTTTGAATTGTTCAAAGGGAAAATCTTCTGTTTTAATGATAGTTGTTTCCATGATTGTTTGTTTTATATTTTAATTTATTTGTCTGTACTATGGGATTTGTAATTATTAAAAAGCGTTCCTTATTGATTATATCAGCAATTAGTTTTTTACAGGTAATTTCTTACGGACAATTCAATACCCTACGATCAGGTGAGAGAAAAAAAGTAAGTAACCAAGAAAAGACAGAAATAGTTTGCGAAAGTATTATTGGAGGAAGCGATAAAAAAGTGAAAGCCCTGGCTTTTGACACTTCATTTTATCCGGTGGCAGGTATCCCTTTTGATACAACGTTTAGCCTGACAAGGCATGTCTATTTTCTTCCGTTGAAAAATATTACCGAAAATTCAACATTTGGAATACGGATACACCCTATTTTAGGAGGAATTAAATTTCATGCCGGTGTCGATCTAAAGGCCAAATACGAGCAGGTTTATTCTATCGCGACGGGCATTGTTGAGGTTGCATCTTTTGCAGAAAAAGAAGGTTTTTACGTAGTGATTAAACACAATAATATAAAATCAATTTATTGTCATTTAGCTGCAATCATCGTCCGTAAAGGTGACTATTTGTTAGGCGGAAGTTGCATTGGCATCTCAGGCTCTACAGGCTTGTCTACCGGCCCTCATCTTCATTTTGGTATGAAGGTAAACGATCATTCTGTTGATCCCTCCATTTTCCTCCGGAATATTGGGGAGCTAAATGCTGTCTATTGAAGATTACAAATTGTCTTTAAAAAACGTGAGTTTCTTTATTTTCTCCTTCAATTGCACTCTATGATAAATAGTCTGATATTCGTAATGTGCAGCTAAATCATGAATTTCAAAGAACTTGTGTAATCGTAAACTATCTTTAAAACCTTACTCCCTAATTTTCAGGTTTTTGTTTACTTATCTAAATTTTCTACTTCGGTTATAATCTTTTGCATGTTTTGCATCAAAAATTCAAGCTTCTGTTGTGCAGTACCAAAATTGTAATACACCGGTGTTTTTAAATAGTGCTTTTTTTCTTCGTCTATCTGTTTAAAATTTAGTTTAATCTTACAATTAAAAATATTGGGGCTGTACGCTGTGATTCCCTCCTGGTTCTCCCTGCTGACAATTCCAACCATTTCTCCTGCATTTAAATTGGATATGCGGGAAGAAGGAATTACAGAGTCCATTTTTTCGTTAAGACTGTAGTTGGTTTTGTTTCGGTCAATGCTCACACCTTTACTCAATTGTTTATTTTTTCCAAACATTTCCTGTAACCACTGCAGGGTATCCTTTGAGCGAACAGCGCCGCTGAGGATACTTCCCATAATGGATGTGATAGCATCAGCAACGTCTTTTGAATAATTCAATTTGAATTGGGTCAATTCCTGTAAACCTAGGCAAACAGCCACTTTATTGCTTCTGGCCGTTGCTATAACATTTTCAATTTTATGTAAGAAAACTGTAGGCGTTTCATCCACGATAATAGCTGATGGATAGTTTCCCTTACTATTAATCTGCTTCATGGTGCGCATTAAAACAGAGGAATAAAATGCTGAATTGATATTTTGTGTTCTGTCGGAATTGGCAAGGATTAAAATAGAGGGAGGATTGGAAATTTTTAAATCAAAATCGTTTCCGCTAAATATCCAAAAAGTTTCTTTTGTGACCAGGCGAGATAGCTGAACTTTAAGCGTGCCTACCTGGCCCTCCAACTGATCAAAAGCCTTGTTTTCAAATGCAGATCGGAACGGGCTTAGCAAACTTTGTATTTCCTGCATTTTAAAAAGCGTTGCAAAAAGCCTGTCGTAAGGAAGATTTAAAAAGGCGAGTACATGTGGTAAGGTGCAAAATTTACCGTTTTCTAACTTGGAGAAATAATATATGCTTGCACCTAATAAATTGATGGCCGATACTGTGAAAAATTGATCCGCTCCACTACCGGTACTTCCTCCTTTCTTTAGTGCTAAAACAATGGCTTCAGCTGTTTCGTTTGCATCTGATAAAGTTTCAATGTAATGAGGTAGTATTGGGTTGACTCTTTTGGAATATTCGAGTTGATCCACATTGACAACGTGAAATTGATGTTTTGACAACGGGCCGTTATTCTGTTTATTTTTCAGGTAATGGAAATAAGCTATTTCAGCAAGATCAGGGTATTTAAAATCATAGACAAGCATGGTGAAGCCCATAGAAAGAAGTTGCTTAATGTAGGGGATAATAACACTTTCCGTTTTTCCAGAACCAGGTACACCAAGCACCATCAAAGCCCGGAAGACATTGATGTTGATCCAGCCATCATTCCATTTTTTATTGTAAAAAAACTGCATCGGGATATTAACCAGATAATGATCTTTTACAAGTTGCTGGTTTTGTTTGAAGCTTTGTTCTTCAACATTCCAAACGTCTTTCTTTAAACCAATACCCAAAATTTTTGAAAGATTTGAAAGGGAGGTATGTAAAAGAACGGTTCCAATAATATAAGTACTGCTGTATAAAATAATACCTGCTATTCCATCAAGTTTATAACTAAAGAGGCTTGTTATAAATAATAGAGTACCAATAAAAAAAGGGTAAATAAAATGTTTGTTTAGATCGTAATTAATTTTTTTGTTCGCCCTGGTTGCAAATGCAACAAATAAAACCATTATTAAAATAACAACATGGTTTATATAGACATTGTGTAAGAATTTTAGTTTTACAATTGCTGTAATGAGCCGAATCACTACCCTATTATCACTTGGAGTAAAAATTACAGTAAGGTAAATATTGATAAAAATTACCAGGTAAATAAGTAATTGCAGGAAACCAAAAAATTTGATTTGATGTTGCTTTTCTTCCATAATCTTATGAATAGTTTTGTTATAAATCAACCAATATAACCCGTTGTCCCTGGTATGGAGCTATGCCCCAATAGAATAGTGTATTTACTAAAATTGTCGCGTAATTTTTTGATAAGTTGGTGTAGGTTTGGTGGCTTTGCTGGTAAACACAACCCAGAGACCAAACATCACTAACATTACTCACCGAGTTACCATTAACTGTGGAAACAACTATTATTCCTGAATGAAAAAGAGAATTGCCCACTATACCGACTTTTGCTTGGTATGTAATGCTATTTATGTTACCGCCGGTTGTGACTGTAACTCCATTTTCTAAAACAACATCTTTGACTATTACAGAACTTGCACCAAGAACGCTAATAATATCGGCGTAGCTGTTTATACAAGTTTCTAATGTAAGTAATGGTTTGGGAGGTGGGTTGGTAGTAATTCTGTTTATTGATTGTGTTTCAGTAATACTATTTTTTGTACATCCGGGAGAGAGAACGGCGAAGAAAATAATTAGGTAAGTTTGAATATTTTTCAATTTTTAGTTTTTGGTTTAGAAATAATTTGTGTTTAAATAGTAGTGAATACTTTTTCTTTTTTTTTATATAGTTGTCAAGTGGCCAAAATCTTATTACAATAACATATTTCTCTAATGGCGATAAGCCGCCTGCTGCATTGATAATTAGCCTAATCATGTCTTTACCTACATTATTCCAATTGGCTGGAATTTCTTCTGTAACCTTTCCGTTATGAATTGTTTCCCGGATAATTTTATAAAATATTAATGACGGTTCAGTTTGATTAAGTTGTATTTCATCGGTGAGCAAGTTGCCTCCTGTTAGGCACTTAGTAGAAAATTTTTTTTCTTTATAAAAAAAATTTGATTATTATTTTATTCATTTCAGATTATTTTAAGAATCAGAATAGAAATTTAAAACCTGCATTAAGTGAAGGTTGCCAGTGTTGTGTTATGCCAGTAAATTGGTAAGGAATGAGGTATTGTATTTTTTCTGAAATAAAAAATATCCTGTTTGCATTTAGATTAAACTGTTGTACCAGACTTGCAAAGGGATAAATAATAATGTTTGTGGAATTCGAAGCCAGGGCTACACCATATAGAATATTACTTGAATAGTTCCTCGATGTCTTAAGAATAGAAGTTAAATAATAGCCGGCGGCGTAATACGTTTTCCCTGAAACCGCGCCATAATTATATTTGCTGTTTGGAAAATCAGCGTATAATAAAGCTTCCAATATTATGCCTCCCTGTATTTTTTTACTGTTGCTATTTTGAATTGTAACAGTAAAGTATTTTGAGTTGAATGCAGACATGCCGGTGGAAATGGTTATTGCGGTATATCCGTTTTGCCCTTCGGCTTTGGTAAATAATGCCAGAGATAAAATAAATGGTAAAAAGGGTTTTGGCAGCATTAGTAAATAAGGTTTTTGGATTGAAGAATTTGGTTATAGTCCAACTGTATTTCGACTGGTCTTCCGGAAATTTGATTTTCAGTTAACCTGATATCCAAAACTTTTTTGGCCGGGTAGGTAAATTTTTTGAAAATATAATAGTTGTGCCATTTGTGTTCTATAGTTTGGTCTCTATCGTTTTCAAATTGGTAAATAGGTTTCATCTCAATGGATTGTGAAACAGAAGAACTGACAGTGTATTTATCTATTAGTTTAAAATCAACTGAGTTGATTGTATATTGAACATTGGTGTGATTGTTTACACCAAGGTCGAATATCATAATATCATCAATAACGTACAGGTTGGCGCACCAGAATTCGATCCCGTTTGCTTTTGTGTTTACATTAAAAATGCTGCGTTTATTACCCATGGCGCGAAGAACAATTCTTTTATAATCTTCAGTAGTAACTTTATTGTTTGTATTCAGCTGTATTGCATGATTAGGGTCAATAGTTATAACAAATGCAAGCAGCGTGTCGAAATCCTTTAAATCCTGTGTTAAAAAGGACAGTTTATAGGATGAAATGTATGAAGCGGTAACAATGGTTACTATGAAATAATCGTCCCTTGTAATAGCCTTCGTAGGATCACCTGTTTGGACTCCAGGCTTTAATCTGACGATATTTTTCTCAGGCATGTCGGCTTCGATAGCAGGTGAGCTAATATCCACATATAAAATCGGTTCAGCACTTATGATATGTGTTGTTTTGGTAAATGGTATTTTAATATTTTGGATATTATTATTACTCACAGCAACAGTATTTCCTAATTGTTCACTTAACTGTGCGTATGAAATATTGCTTAGAACAATGGTGTTAAGAAACAGGGCAGTAAACTTAAATGGTAGAATAATCTTGAGCATTAGTTAGACGTTTTAGTTTTTTTGTGACGATTGATTTTCCTGCAGGTATATTATGTAGTCGCTTTTAATAATTGCCTTATTTTGTGAAATAAGTTTTCCGATTGTACTTGAAGAACTAGAAAAAAGTTTATTAATCATACCGGTTGAAATACTTGTGCTTCCGTTGGCCGATTGAACATTAGATAGCCCCTGCGTGGATTGGTTTCCTACTTCTTTAGTAAACTCCCGGAAGTTGCTGTTTGGGATAAAAAGTCCCAGGTAACCGTCTGTATCAAAAACGTCCAGTTTAACTGGAACAGGCCGGCCATTGTAGTTAATACTTGTAATTGAAATATTGATGCGTTGTAGCTGAAAGCCTGTAACAATACCATAGATAAAACTTCCTTCAGGAAGAGCAATATCACCAACATAAATTTGTTGCAGTAATTTGATCCTGATTCTTGCGCCTGCAGTCACTTTTTTAGTTTCATCAATAATGGCCTTTATTGATTCCTGTGTACTGAATTTCCGGAGTGTGTTAAATCCTGACCTTACGTTGTTGATTCCTTCCTCGGGGTTGGTGGTGACATGTAATGGCTTAAATGTGGTATCTCTGTCGGGATCAAATCTTTTTAAATTCGCATCTTTAGATTCTGTCGGGATGTTTCCATTGATTTGATTGCCTTGTCCTTTTTTCATTGAATCAACAATGCGCATTTGTTCTCTGAATGCTTTCATTTGTTCATCATATAGGGATGCCTTTCCAGCAGATGGCTGGCTCTGCGGAAAATGGCCCGGATAGTTCGCCTGTTGTTCCATAATTGCCTGCTTTTTGAGTTGTTCAATAAATGGATCGGCCTCAGCAGTGTTACGGTGGCTTTTCCCGGTACCATTATTACCAGCCGACTGATCATAACCCCCTGGATTTGAGAAAGAGTTTATGCGCTGCTCAATCAGTGCCTTGCGCCTTTCAATCGTCTTTCTAATACTGTCCATCCTTTTGCCATTTTGAATGGTATTTAAGTCATACTGGTTGTAGGAAGTAGTTGAACCGGACTTTCCCACCATGCTTGATGGCTCTTCAAGATTATTAAGTGCGGAAAAGTCTTTATCATTTCTAAATTTCTCCTGGTATGCAGCAAACTTGTCCTTAACCTGTTCATCCTTAACCTCCTTTGAAACCCCAGGCATATCAGCATTAATGCCTCTTGTTTTAAGAGAAGCTATGCTATCAGCAGCGGCAGTAGCTGCTTTGCTGGTAGATTTAGACTTAAAGGACGCAAAGACGAAAAACCCCAAGATGAGAAATGGAAACAAAATGAATGGTATCATATATTTGGGTTGTTGCAAATTTATTTTTGCCATAGAATTATTTTTTTGATTTTTTAAATGCTGTAGGATCAAGTTCCATATACCTTTTTAATATTCGCTTCAATACTACTGAGTCGTTTTTATTGAGATAGGATTTGTTGACATAAAAAGCAAGGCTGTCGCTGATATTTTTAATGGCGCTTAAATTTGAGTATGATAGTGGCAGGGTATTTTCAGACTTTATTATCGGAGTATTTGTTAGATATTCTTTAAAACCCGAGAAATGTTTTGGAGCTTCATGCTCATTTTTCCTATCAATATAAATAACAATAATAAAATTGATTAACAGTATCCCTATCATTATAAAAAAGGATTTCACGGGTTTGCTCCTGACATACTTATATAATTTTTCTTTTGGCCCTTTGTATAAGGAACCAAAATCTTTTGCGAACTCTGATTTTAAATTAGAGATAGCATTTTCCGTTTCAATTTTTTTAAAATACTTTTTTAGCTTCATTGGATAGGTCGTTATTTTCAAGTGTTTTCCAATTTGTTATGAGTACACCGTGTGGATTGCTAAAAGTCCTTGGTACATTCATCAGATTACCTTCTGTTATGAGACTACGGGTAGTTCTCATGGATGGTCTTTCTATTTTTTCGGTGCCATAATAGCGAAAACGCATTTCATTCATATCGATTGTAATACTGTCTGTGATACAATAGATTACAGTACTTGAAGTAATAATATTGCTAAAATATCCTTTTTCCTTCAGTGAATTATACTGCTTTACGCCTGACATATCAATCAGGTTCATTGCCTTATTCATTTGCCTTTCAATCTGCATATTATCCGGACTCATGGAAAAAAAATATTCATGAAAAGCCGCTACGTCTGCTTTGAATTCAGCCTCCCTGTTATCTTCGATGTCTGACTTTGTTGCAACGATGGAAACATTTTTGTCAAGGATATAAATTTGATTTCGCTCTTTGGAAATCATTTTGCCAGCATATACAAATGACATGGCCGTTATAATGATAGCCGTTATAAGTGATCCAATGGATACAATAAAAGCCAGCTTGATTTTAGATTCAATATTTTTAATGAGAGGCATATATTTTGGTTTTTAGGGTGTTTATAATTAACTGGCTCGATTATTAACTAATTGCTTTACCTCCTCTGCTTACGACAGCCGCCATCCTGCCCGGAGCACCGGCCATTGATTGTGCAAATGCTCCGGCACCACTTGTACTGATGAACCATGTTGAAATTAAAGGTGTAGAAGCGACGCCAGCGATTGCAACAATTAGTGCAATAAAAAGGTATCCAAGATAGTTGTCAATATGAAGCACTTTACTGATAAATTCTGCCTGATCACCTGTGCTAACTATATTATTAAGTCTGTCAATTTCCTGCTGAAAACCATAGTTTAATATTGCGCAGGATATATTAAGAATAATATATCCAATGGGTTTATAAAAACTGACTGCGATTACTTTTGATGCCCAGTGTATCCAACTGTCTTTAAAAGCCCCGCCAATACTGAATGCCATGGCCAGCGGGCCTAGAATTCCGAGAATGGTTAATATAATAACCGAAATAAAAAAAAGGCAATACCCAACCCCTTTGAATACGCCCATTATCACATTGGTTATTAATTGTATCAGCATTAATTGCGCTTTTAACATAACCAGTCTTGCTGTTAATTCAAGACTTATTCCGGCATCATACACTGCATTTTCGACAGACGCAAAAACGTCGCCTTCATGCATAGCATGGGTTGTCATAGATGAAGAATCAGCAACAGCATATAGCCTGCCTACCAATGTTTCATTCAGTGCAGATTTTTGATCCATCAGGTCATTAATAGTTGCCGCATTTAGGTTAAAGGAGGTTTGCATTAAATTCTCAGCCTGGTTTCCGGGAGCTTTGAGTATCGTCATAAAAGTTCCCATATTAAGAATTACCAGGTTGATAAGAAACGGCCTGAATAGTGGTATTACTTCAAGCCGGCCATCCCCTGCGATCATTGCATATGCCCTTACAGCAATATAGATTAATGAAAAGGCAGCGGCGATTTCTTTTGCCACGGTTATTAAAGACATTCCGGCTGCTGCCACTTCAAGCTTGTTAACAAGATCAATAATATGCACATCCCAAAACGGATTAGAGCTATCCAGTAAAATTGCAGACAACATTATTATTAGAATTTAAAAGTTGACATAATCTGAGTTACAATTGCTCCGTCATCGGTTGGAACTGCGGGATGAACATTCGATATGGTTTTCATATCCGGCAAGGACATTATGCCAATATAGTTTTGGATGAAATTCCCAATCACTGCATTTGCTGTTTCCAGGTCTTTTTTAATAGCCAGATAGACAAGGATGCGTTTACCTCTGTCCAAATAAGACTTGTGAATAGTAGAAATTCTACTGGTCAAAATATCCAATTGCTCAAGGTATGTTGCATAAGGCTTAGCCACTATTAGACGAGAATATGCAAGTGGACTTTCAACTTTTAGTTTATTGTCAATATAATTATTCGCAACGGTTGTTAGTCGTGTAAAGCACTTACTGAAGTACATGTCGTAGGCAATGTCGAGCGAGCCGCCTTGCATATTTATATCTGTAGCAATCGCTGCATCTCGAACCTTCGCAAGCGTATCTGAAATTCGACTGTCTGTTGAATTTTGATCTGCCAGTGCTACCCCATTTAATACAAAAGGGCCATCTGTTCTATATGGCCTCCGGTCAGGCCCATGGTAGTATGAATTCCATAAAACGTTCCAAAATAGCCATCCCTCGAAGTTGTTGGGAATTCCAATCCAGTCGGTAGTTGGGTCTGGTTGAAAATCATCCCATTGCTGAAATACCATTCTTTTCAATTGACCTTCGTTTCCAGGATCTGATGCCTGGCATTCAGCACAGAAAGGAATAAATAGTAAGCCGATAAAAAATAAAATTTTGTTCTTAAACATTCGTTTAAAATTTCCAGTTTTGCATAATATTGTTGATAATGAATTTGTCCTGATTGAGGTATCGATTCAGGGGTACAATGTTGAAAGCTGCATCCTGGAGTGTCCAGATTTTTAGTTTTGAACACAGGTCGGCGCTAAGTGCATCAAGTATAATTATTTGCCGGTATACACTAAATAGAAACCGATCTCTGTCACCGGGGTTGATAAGCTGTGAATCATCAGAATTTAGGATGAAGGTTTGTACGTATCCTGTGAGATTTGCGAGTCGTTCATAGATAACAGTAGCGTATTTTGTTTCAATCTGCACTAAATATGGTTTGCCGCTCGAAAGAACAACAGCTTGCGACATATTATTCAAGACATTAGCTGAATACTGTCCTATGTATTTAATTGTCTGCACATTTTTTTGGGCAGACGATACATTTGTGAGGCTACTAAACACCCTTTGTTGAACATCAGCAATTATCGCGGTGGCAGTAGTAACCGCATTTTTGCTGGATTTAATTATCGATAGTTTATTATTATAAACCAGATGTAATCCTGTTTGATATGCTGAATTGATACCTATTTGCTGCAGTAGATCAGAATGTACTACATAGGTCTGAGCTGCCGCCTGAAAGCGTAAAAAAAGCAGTGGAATAAAAAATTTACTTCTCATAAAATTCAATTTAGAATTTGAAGGACTTTATAATGCCCGTCGCTATTTTAGCATCGTTATTAATGTATTGTCCGGGTATTGAATTTTTCACTCTGCCCGCCAATGATATACCCTCTAATTCATATACCATTGCGTTTGCATTGATAACTATTTTGCTTAGGTAGTGATCCAGGTTGTTGTAAATTTCTTTTCTGTCCGCAACAGTTATTTTATTGAAATCCCCATAGGAGAAAACAATCACGTAAATAAAAAAATATAAATCTTCGGCACTACTGATGATTGTTTTTTCATACCCGACTACCCATGGCGTTAATAATGGTTGTTGAACCAGGAGCGACATCGCTTTAGCCTGTGCGCCATAAACTTTAAGGAGAGAATTATAAATATTATAAGCAGTATTCACATCTGCAAGGATTGTGAATATCTGCGTCATCCGGAGTTCAAGTTTATCAGATAAAGCCTTCATTGTTGTTGTGCCTGTATTAACTTCTCTTATAGTTAGGGTAGAAAGAAATTGATTATTCATCAAATCATTGTGGTCATTGTAATTTTTTTTATTCTGAATTACGAGCTGACTTGCGGAGAAGGAATTGAAGTATTCCTGCGCAGTTATATCTTCAATTAAAAGAAAATATATGGCGTTCAGCAAGAGTAAATATTTCATTTTGGTAAAATTTAGAGTTTCCAGTTAGCCATAATATGGTTTACAATAGCTCCATCATTATTAATGTATTGATTGAACGGATTCAGAGACCTGACTACGCCATTTAATACAGCAAGGTGCACTGAAAAATAACAGTTGAAAGAGTAGCCTTCAATCGTCTGTAAGTCGCTTAGAATTTGATTCATAAGACGATTCCTGTCTCCAGAGTCCATCAAGTTATCTGTTCCTTCCTGAAGAATTAATGTTGCAATTTGAGTATAAAATCTCAGCGCTTTTGTAACCATCTCCTTTTCTACTCTGTACGCGAGTATGGTAGCCAGTGGGTCTTTTACACACTCAGCAAGCATTCGTGACTGATAGTCATATATTTTTAAAAGGACATTATAGGCTTCCACAATTTGATAAGCATTTCTTACAACTGATGAAACCTTTGAAAGCCCATCTAATGTTTTTTGCTGCAGATTGTTAATATTACCGACAAGTGCTGTAGTAGCTGACTGGGCAGCAATGATCGCCGTTTGGTTACTTTTCATATCAGCTATCTGTGAATTTTCTGCAATACTTGCGGTTCCGATAGCCACTGTAACTAAAGGATCTATAGTCATAACCTGGGCTGAGATTTTAACCGCCGGAACGATAAAACAAATGGTTATAAAAATTACATTTTTCATTGCTTAGTTATTTGATGGATGAAAAAAAGTCGTTTGCGTTTTGTTCACAGTTGCACAGAAATCGATTAATGGCATTTTACTGTTCTTTAAATCTGTCACCATTCGTTCAATTGCAGTTTCGTAAGAATCTTGACCATTTGAAAGATAAATTTCCAAAGCCTGCCGTTCCTGCCTTGCTGTGGAATAGGTTAAGTATTCCTCAAATGGAACTTCTACACCGTACACTTCCCCTACTGCACCTCTTCGCAGATAAACTTCCTTAAATCGTCCCCTGCCATCCTTATTGTTAAGTTGGTTAATGGTGAAAATTTTATTTCTTTCGATTTCATTAATTGAAAGCAGTTCGGAAATTTGATCATACCTATCCTTGAATTTGCTTTGATCTAAAAGACATATTGTGTCAGAATTCGCAATGATTGAATCTTTAATTAAGGGGTTGCCAATGATATCCCCTATTTCTTGAGTAACGACTATTGCTTCTCCATCAAATTTTCTAACAGTTTTATACAGATAAAGAATATAAGCCGCCATCATCGGGCTTGCAATAGCTTTCCAGGCTTCCTCGATAATTAAAGTTTTTTGATTTTTTTTATACCTCATTTTTTGGATGAAGACATCCATAATAATCAATGTTGTAATTGGGAACAACAGCTTGTGTTCTTTAATCGAATCAATTTCAAAAACTATAAACCGTTCTTCAAACAGTGAACGGTCGATATCATCGTTTAAAATGGTATCATATTCGCCGCCTTGATAAAATTTTTTTAGAATGTACTTGTATTCAAGAATATTAAATTCAACATTATCCTTATCTATAATGAACTTGATTTTGACAAGTGAGAATTCGTAAAATGAATTGAATTTGAGTTCTTTTACTTGAATTCCTGCTCCAAAATAGTCCGCAAAATATGAGGTGATGCAGTCATTAAGAACTGTGTCTTCGACTTGTGTTATCGACCCATCAACACCTTTCCAAATTAAAGAAATAAGGGACTTTAAGATCTGCCGCTTTTCTTCGTTATTTTCAACAAATTCTATTTTAAACGGATTCATTGTGATTGGCTTAGCTTCACTATAGGTGATATATTTTCCGCCAAAATATTTACAGGTGCCTAAGTAACTATGGCCTGTATCAACCAAAATAACATCATGACCTAAATTGTAAATTTGCTTTACATAAGCATTTGTAAAAAATGATTTGCCCGAACCCGATGGCCCTAAAATAAATTTATTCCTATTCGAAATCCTGTTGCTTTCCATCGGCAGTGCCCAGGTATCAACTCCAACAGGTATCCCCTGCCTGTCAGTAAAATAAAGTAGGTATTTGGATTTATCGCTCACTGGCAGTGACTCCGAAAAAAAAAAACATGCCGCAGCCGGCCGACTTGTAAGGAATCTGTCGTAGGGTTTTATTTCCTGGCCATTGCCTGGAATTGCACCCCGGAATAATTCCATTTGGTTATACGTATTCTTGCCCGGAATAATTCCCATTCCAAACAATTGGGAGTCGATATAATTGATTGCTTTATCAATTTTTTCTTTTTCAGAAAAAATAAGCACCGAGAAATGAGCATATACCAACAGTTCATTATCCGCAGCTATTTCAAGAAACATGCTGTTGATATCATCAATTGCAAGATCGTTGGCTGCATCTGGCATTGAAGAATGCCGTTTCTTTTTTAACTCCAGTTCCCTTTTTAGTTTTAATTGATCAGGCATAAAAATAACCTGGTTATAAAGGATGGTTTCAGCATCCCGGCAATTCAGAAAACAGGAAAAATTGTCTACCGGGTATTGGGTGCCGATATTTCGGTCAATCTTATATGTCGGGAAGGTCGAGGGAAGATTCATTTCATCAATGTCGATTAGAGAAATGATTCGCAAGCTTTTGCTTCCAATTTCAAGGCCAGTGCTATCGCAGGCGATATTATTGAAAGAAATGGACTCTTTATTGAATTCAAAAGCCAGGAATCTTTTATGAAGCATTCTGATAGATGCCTCATCAAGCAGAGCAACTTTGCCGCCTTTGTTTTCTATAGTGTCCAGGATTTTTTTGATGGTTGCGGTAAATTCTCTGAGCTCAGGCTCTGAATAACTAAACAACCTACCTTTCTTTACTTCCTTTGTGATTGAAATAAAGGTTTGCACTTCGCTGTATTTTCTGCCACTAAAATTTTCAAAGTATTTTTTATCAAGGTATTCTGTGCTGCCATTGGAATAATTATATTCCTTTTTTGAAATGATATCCGTTTTCTGAAGGATATAGTCACTGCCGAGAAGTTTGATTAAATGACCAAAAAGTTCGTGCGTTTCGCTGTATTTAGTTGAGTCAGCCCCGTATTGTACTGCCCTGTTTTCATAAGAAAAAATAGCCGAAAAATTACCGTTATCACTATAGATTAAACTAACACCATCGAACACATTGATTCCAATAAACGGTAGTTCAAAGAGAGATTTAGTTTTCATTTTCTGAATTTATAAGATGGCTTAATGATAAATATCAAAGTCTCTTTCTTTTTGGCGTACATTCCTTTCCGTTGCCGTTCAATAGTGTACAAAAGCGATGGTATTGTAACGCCAAGCATGACTGATATTCCAACTACAGAAGAAAAAATTGATGACGCAATACCGCCTGATATAATTCCAGAGACCATAGACCCTGCAGCCCAATAAATATATTTTCCTTTAAACATCTTAAATACAAGGGGCCTTTGAAGCCCCTTGTATATTTTAAATATTTTTTGCATAAAGAGTTTAAAGTTTTTTTATTAATGATAAGCCGTCATTAACCGAAGAATGCAGTGATAATGGTACCAACGAGAACAAGAAAAATACAAGAACCAGCCCAACCGATTAATTCTTTCTGTACATCATTATCCCCGTTGTTCCATTTTATATAAACGCGAATACCTCCAGCAAGGCCAACTACTCCACCAATTGCAAGAATCAACGGGCCAACATAGGTGTATGCATTTTTAACCTGGGTAGTAGCAGCTCCGATACCCCCGGCAACTCCTGTTTGAGCACTTATGTTATATACCTCAAGCATAGCGAAAGCCGTTAACAAAAGCACTTTTTGTGTAAACCCGTTTAGCTTCTTAATTGATGATGTTTTTTTCATGGTCGATTTTTGTTTAGATTATAAATAAGTATTTAGCGTTTTTTAATAGATCAAGCGAATGTTACCTGAACGATAAAGGTTCCCAGTAAAAGAAGCAGTACACCCCCACCCCATTTAACCAGGTCTTCTTCAATATTCTGTTTGCCGCTATTCCATAACCAGTTAATTCGGATGGCGCCGACTATACCAAGAACCGCCCCAAAGGCATAGAGCATTTTGCAGAGTGAGTTATTATCTATCATAAAAAATTAAACAGGCTTATTAAATATGTCAGAAACTCACAGTAATGAATCGGAAATAAATTGATCTGCACAAAGGAAAAAAAGTGACGCCCCAAACCACCACACAATCTGCTTATCAATGTGAACATGCCTTCCATGTAACTGCCATTGATTATATACCCTTAATCCACCAATCAATCCGAAAATTGCCGCAAATATGTGAAGCGATAATTCCAACGTGCTGTAAACATTTGATGCTTCTGAGGTAACGGAATCAAACTGTAGAAATATCATTTATTTGAATTTAAATAGTCTAGTAAATTTTCCTGAGAAACTTCGATTCCGAATGATTCCGCAGAAATTGTGTGCACTCCCATGTCATATAAAATATTGTCACCTTCGGGAATAATTAGTTCAATTTTTTTAACTACTGCCTGTTGATTTTCTTGCTCTTTTTCTTGTCTATCATTGAAGGAAACAGACTTAATTAAAGGAGTAACGATCGGTGTATTTTCACTTTGGAAGGCATAAACTTGCTGCACAGTTTCGGCATTCGCTCCAGTCTTTTTCATCTTATCGTGGAGGATAATAAACAGGAAATAAATAGCATAAAGTGAAAGAACAAGGGTAAGATAGCTTACAAACGACATTATAATATTTTATTACTAAATAGGTTTTTATAGCAACAATTCAAATGGCTATAATCTTATTTAATGTTTGATTTTTGATAAATATTTTAAGTACAGACGCTATAAAAAATAAAGCTTGTAATTTAAAAGCGGGAAATTCTATAGATGATGGATTGGGAGACAAGTCAAAATTTATTGGCTTTAAATTTCCGACTTTTAACAATTCAAAATTAGCAGGAGGCAGGTTAATAAAAAATACCGGAAACATAGTATTTAGATACGTAAAACATAGTATTTATACCCTAACTATATTAGGACTTCAGCAAAAGGCACTTGAACTGAAAAATAATCCAAAAATTGGAAAGTATCTATCAGAGGGTTGAGCATATGCGTTATTGAAGATTTTGGAATTGTGAATTACTGATACTTTGGAAATATAGGAATTCTATATCTCCTTTTGCCATTCAATTATACGTTTAAATCAGCATAGTAGCAGGAGTTCTTATTCTTGGGCTTCTAATCATCGAATTAACTTGCGAAAGTGTCAGTCAGGTTAAAAACCGAATACAGCAATACCCTATTATGCATTAAAGTTTAGGCTTTTTATGTTGTTTACTAAAAGAGCAGAGCTGTGGTTTGACTGGATGGATGCCAAAATATTCTTAGCCAAACCAGACAGATAAAAAAGCAACCGCATACAAATATTCGCAAAATAAAAAAGGATGGCAAACTTGCCAACCTTTTTAAAAGTATTTTAAATAAAAAAATTATTTTGCCTTCTCATTAAATTCAATCTTCGTTGTTTCAAATTGCTCTTTGATAACTGCCATAAGATTATCTGAAACAATTTCCGAAATTTCTACTGGCGACATCCCTTGCTGAATTTGTGTATTCTTCTCATTACTTGGACGAAAAGCAGACAAAACATCACAGTCTGTATAGTTATTATTATTAAAATCTGGTGTAAATAACAAGAAATTCATGGCTTTATTTATTGAAATAGTTATCAAAAAAATGTTGATTTAATTCTGGTAAAAAGTAATGTTTTCTTTTAATCCAAACAAAACCGTCCCCTTTTGAAATTACAGCCACATCAACTGGACCTCCTACGCTTTCTTCCGCAAAGGTAATTCTTCTTTTTAAATAAGTCAAGTAAATCAAACTTTCAGCCATTTCAGCTAAATCATCTTTAGAAAGACTACTAACAGCGTTAACAAGTGGAATAATATAGTTTTGATTCTTAATTTGTTGGTTCATTTTTTTAAACTCGGTAGCAATATAATCTGTTTTTAGAGCTTCGATTTGTGCTGCCAGTAAAGGGTTTGAATCACCAATATTATTTAGAATTGCCTGATTGTATTTTTTAAAAAGAGCTGAAAAATTATTTAAGTAAATGTTGTCTAAAGATGGGTCAATACCACTAAGGATTGTATCAATTACATCTGTTTGAGCAAAAGGGCAAACAGCCCCACTATTCAAATTGGAAATACTTGCAGCACCCCCCTCATTAATATAATAGCGAAGCCTGCTATCAATGGCCATAGAAATATTAACTGGTATTAATTGCGGATATATTTCGTCTTCACCAAAGCCAGTAAATATAAGACCTGTAAAGTTTGTAATATCTTCCTTTGCTCTCAAAATGGCAAAAACCATTTGCTTTATTTTTGTTAGTAAATCGTCTGATATATTTAAACCATTAGCAATAAAGCGATGTTGTAAGATATTTTCAAAAACAGCGTTTGTATATGCAGCAAACATTTCAAAAGTATAGTCTGTCAATTCATTACAATAATCATCTGTTATTGAAAAATTACCAGTTATTAATTCCGCTTGTTCTTCTAAAAGTTGCAGAAATTTAATTCTATTTTCTTCCGTTGGGGCATCAATTAATATCTTATTTTTATTTGCAACTTCCTTAATCATTCCGTTTACAATCATTAGCGCAAAGTTTTCAAAAAATGCAGTTTGGACATCCGCAGGGGCGTAATACTGTTTTGTTTTTAAGAAATTTATAAAATCTTGCTGATAATCTTTGACAGTAGGAAATGGTTTATCACCTAATTGACTGCGATAAACTTTAATAATTGTTTCCCACGGAGTACCCATAAGTGATGCAGAATTATATATCATTACCCCTACAGGATGATATTTAGATAATGTAAAGACTTTGTTTGCCTTATTGAATATTTTACGACCATTTGTACCGCCAATTGTGACAGCACTATCGGCTGCAATTGCGACTGCTTGTTTGTTCAAAATACCTACTACTGCTGTCATATAATTATTGTTAAATATTTTATACTTCTGTTGAATTTGTTACCACATCAAAGTTCGCCCCGATAGCTTCAAAGTGTTTACGGCCACATTTTATTTTGTCTGCTTCGGAATTTCTTAGCTTCTCATAGTTCTTTGTACTCTTTGTTTCCCTCACCAAATAAATTGTATCATTATCATATTTTACAATTGCCCAATCAGGGTTGTATGTGCCTATTGGTGTTTCTACTTTAAAGAATGAGGGGAGTTTTACAAACAGTTTAATATCTTCTCTTTTGTCTAATTCTTCTACAAATTTTCTTTCTATTTCACTGTCATAAATTACTCTGTCGTACACGGATTTATTTACGGCTAAACATTGTTCAAAGTAATCTTTCAATTCTTCTTCCCGGATAAGCTGCATACTCCATTCTGTTAAGCCAGTTGTTAGCTTTTCATATTTAATGCCGTCAATCATTAATCTGTATAACTCTCTTTTGATAATGGATGCGATAGCATTCATAAACTTTTGCGGATTGATGGCAAACTCATTTAGGCGTTTGCTATCCGATAATATTTTTACTAACGAACCTCTGGTTAGTTCTGTTTCTTTTTGTAAGTATGCCAATACATCCGGCAATGTGCCGGTGTATTCCAACTTTATTTCATTGACTTTAGTATTGGTTGTCGTTACTCCTTTCTTTTCTACGCCAATTAAATCTTCAC